>DASVQP010000128.1 GCA_036389135.1 Longimicrobium sp. | reverse complement strand
GCTGGCGAAACCGACGAAGCAGGGAGATGAGGATACGTCCGCCGGGCCCGCGCGGCAATACGTATCCGCCGGCGAGCGATTGCCGGCGGCGATTGACGCGTACCCCGGCGTCCGCGTGCCAGACCGGCCTCGCGGGCCCTCACCCGGCGGCCTGAGAGCCGCCACCCTCTCCCGCAAACCGCGCGGGAGAGGGGGACGGGTCTGCGCTAGGCGGAAGTTCCGCAACCAGAATCGCGGCAACCTCATACCAGCCATGAGGTTGCCGCACCTTTTACTACACTTTGTACCCATGTAATTGCGACACCCGACCCTTGTGCTGTTTACTCTGTGCGCTTACATTGTGCTCATGTACATCGATGTCGTCCCCAACCGCTCCTCTCCACCCGCCGTCCTCCTGCGCGAATCCTTGCGCGAGGGCGGCAAGATCCGCAAGCGCACCCTCGCCAACCTCTCCGCCCTGCCGCCCGAGGCCGTTGAGGTGCTGCGGCGGGTGCTCAAGGGCGAGAAGCTCGTCGCGGCCGAGGAGTCGGTCCAGATCGGGCGCTCCGCCCCCTACGGGCACGTGGCCGCGGTGCTGGGGACGATCCGCCGGCTGAAGCTGGACCAGGCGCTGGGGACGAAGCGCACGCCGGAGCGCGACCGGGTGCTCGCGATGCTGGTGGCGCGCCTGCTCGCGCCGGATTCCAAGCTTGCCACCGCGCGCGGCCTGGGCGAGGAGAGCGCGTTCTCGGCGCTGGCGGATGCGCTCTCGCTGGAGTCGGTCTCGGCGGACTCGCTCTACCGTTCGCTCGACTGGCTCCTGGAGCGGCAGCCGGCGATCGAGGCGAAGCTCGCCGCGAAGCACCTGCGGGAGGGCACGCTCCTCCTCTACGACGTGAGCTCCACCTACCTGGAGGGGCGGTGCTGCCCGCTGGCGGCGCACGGCTACAGCCGCGACGGCAAGCCGGGGAAGATGCAGCTCGTCTTCGGACTGCTGACCACGGCCGAAGGATGCCCGGTGGCGGTCGAGGTCTTTGCCGGCAACACGGCCGACCCGGCGACCCTCGCCTCGGCAGTCGAGAAGGCGCGCCAGCGCTTCGCACTGAAGCGCGTGGTGTGGGTGGCCGACCGCGGGCTGCTGACCAGCGCCCGCATCGAGGCCGAGCTTCGCCCGGACGCCGACTTCGGCTGGATCACCGCGCTGCGCGCCCCCGCCGTCCAGGCGCTGCGCGACGAGGGGGTGCTGCAGCTCTCGCTCTTCGACCAGCACGACCTGGCCGAGATCCGCTCCAGCGCCTTTCCCGGCGAGCGGCTCGTCGCCTGCCGCAACCCGCTGCTGGGCGCCGAGCGCGCCCGCAAGCGCGAGGCGCTGCTCGTGGCCACGGAGAAGGAGCTGGAGAAGATCGCGAAGGCCGTCACCCGGGAGCGCCGCCCGCTGCGTGGGGAGGCCGCGATCGGCGTGCGCGTGGGACGCGTGCTGGGGCGCTTCAAGATGGCCAAGCACTTCCGCTACGAGATCACGGACGCCGCCTTCCGCTTCGAGCGCGACCCCGAGGGCATCGCAGACGAGGCGGCGCTGGACGGCATCTACGTCATCCGCACCACCGTGCCCAAGGAGGAGATGACGGCCGAGGCGGCGGTCGAGGCCTACAAGAGCCTCTCGCAGGTGGAGCGCGCCTTCCGCTCCACCAACCTCGACCTACGCCCGCTTCACCACCACACCGAGCCGCGGGTCCGGGCCCACGTCTTCCTGTGCATGCTCGCCTACTACGTCGAGTGGCACCTGCGACGCTCGCTCGCGCCCCTCCTCTTCCAGGACCACGACCGCGCCGCGGCCGCCGCGGAGCGCGCGAGCGTCGTCGCGAAGGCGGAGATCTCGCCGGCGGCGCGACGGAAGAAGGCACGCCGGAAGACGGAGGAGGGACTTCCGGTGCACAGCTTCCGCACCCTCCTGGCCGACCTCGCCACCGCAACCAGGGCCCGGGTCTGTGTCGGGGGGCATGCCTTCCACAAACCCGCTCCGCTGACTCCGCTCCAGGAGCGCGCATTCCAGCTCCTGGAGGTGCCCTGGCGCTGACCTGTACCCAGTAGCGTGCACCCCGTTTTCTTGCTTAACTCAAAGCACCATAAGCAGCAATCCGCTCTTCTTCATGCGGAACTTCCGGCTAAAGAGGCGGATGCGGCCCGAACGGCGCATCCGCCTCTTCGTCTCCCGCCCCCGCGGCTACTCGGCGGCTTCCGCGGCCTCGGTGCCTTCTTCGTCGGTGACGGACTCGACCTCGTTCTCCGACACGCCCAGGATGGTGCCGTCCTCGAGCTGCACCATGAAGCCGTCGCGGCCCTCTTCGTTGTTGTCGGGCCCCCAGTGCCCGATCACCTCGCCCACGCGCCCCACGTACGGGGCCGACTGCTCATAGTACGAGCGCACCACGCGCACCCTGTGCATATCCGTGCCTCCACGGTCGGTAATTTCC
>DASVQP010000127.1 GCA_036389135.1 Longimicrobium sp. | reverse complement strand
GCTCGCGGCGCAGGCGCACGTCGTGGAAAGGCACGCCCGGCAGCGCGGCGCGATCCTCCCGCGCAGCACGTTTCACCCGGGTGCCGCTTGACGTCTTTATGTCCATCCGAAAGGGCTGTCCTGGAAAAATTGCGCGCCTGGGGAGAAACCCGGGGCGGACGGCGCCCGATCCTGACGCCTGTACCCCCGTCCACGTCACGCACGAGCGCCGCGGTCAGCACGAACGGTGCCGGGTGCGGGGCTCCACGCGACCCTGCCAGAACGCCGCACCTGGCCCAGATGTGACACTTTGCCCCGCTGGCTCCACACTGATCCAACCAGCCGCGGCCTGCCTGCGAGGCAAATGAAAGTGGACGCGCACCGGATCAGGCGCACGTCCACTTTCATTTTACCACTTCCGGTGGTCTTCTGCCAGCATGGGCGCTGTCTTCGGGCGCTCAGCCGGGCTTGCGGGCGACGAACAGGTAGTTCTGGCAGAGCGGCGACAGCACGGTTCCGAGCACGGCATCGGCCGCGTCGTAGGCGTGCGCCAGCGAGCCCCACCCGCTCAGCGGCGCGGGAAGCCGCCCGAACACGTTGCGCGGGAGCGCCGCGTACCGCCGCAGCTGCACCAGCTCCATCCCGCTCTCCGCGCACAGCCGGCGCACGTCGTCGGCGGTGTAGCGGTACAGGTGTGTGTGGCGGCCCGCGGACCCGTTCACCCTTTCCACCAGGCTGTGCTGGTTGGGGAAGTGGTAGCACACGAAGTGGCCCCCCGGCCGCAGCACGCGGCGGATCTCGCGCAGGCTGCCCGCCTCGTCGCCCTCGAACTCGCGCACGTGCTCCAGCACACCCACGGAGAAGACGGCGTCGAAGCGGTTCTCCGGATGCGGAAGGCGCACGGGCTCCCCCGGCTCGCCCAGCTTGAAGTCGTAGTCGCTCCCCAGGTGCCTGCGCAGCGCGAAGTCTTCGAAGGCGAAGCCGCTCACGCGGTAGCCCATCCGCTTCAGCGCGTACGAGAAGTGCCCGTTGCCGCACCCCCAGTCCAGCACCTCGCTCCCGGCGGGGACGAGACGGCGGGTCAGCCGGTAGAGGCGCCGGTACTGCGCCGCCGTCACCATGCTGCGGAACTGGAGCAGGTCCGCGGTGCTCGGGTCCGTCTCGCGGATCCGCATCAGCTCGCGAAAGATCGCGTCGTCCGTCGGCGCGGCGGCGGGTGTCACTGGCAAAGCTCTGTGCGCGGAGAGAGGAAACGGTGGGAAAAAAGCATCACATAGAGACGCGGAGAAAACGGAAAGGCCACAGAACAAACACTTCTGCTTTTCTCTCCGTTGACTCTGTGGCTCTGTGTGAGGAAAACCGGCACGACCTTGGGCCTCAGTACGCCCCTTCGCCGCGCAGCACCACCACCAGGGTGCGCAGCATGATGCGCACGTCCAGCCAGAGCGACCACTCCGCGATGTAGCTGCGCTCCATGCGCAGCACCTCGTCGAAGTCCGTCACCAGGTTGCGCCCGCTCACCTGCCACGGCCCCGTGATCCCCGGCGTCACCGCCAGCCGCTCGAAGTGCCGCGCCTCGAAGCGATCCATGTCGATGAGCGGCAGCGGCCTCGGCCCCACCAGGCTCATCTCCCCGCGCAGCACGTTGATCAGCTGCGGAAGCTCGTCCAGGCTGGTGCGCCGCAGGATCGCTCCCACCCGCGTGATCCGCGGATCGTCCACCAGCTTGAACAGCG
>DASVQP010000126.1 GCA_036389135.1 Longimicrobium sp. | reverse complement strand
TAGCGCTCGATCATCTGGCCGCAGAACGCCGCGAACTCCTCCTTGACGAGGGGCGGGCTCGTGTGGTGCGGCGCGATCCCGCGGTGCTCGGGCGTGAAGCAGAACGTCACGGTGACGTCGAAGTCGGCGAGCGCCTCCATCTGGCGGTCGAACCAGTCGAGGGCGTTGGGGCGAAAACTGTCGGCCCAGGACAGCCCGGTGCGCAGATGCTTGACGCCGAGCCGCTTCATCCAGGCGACCGCATCGTCGAGCCGGTGATCCTCGAAATGGAACCACTGGCAGATGCCCATCTCGGGCGTGAGCTTGGCGAATTCCTCCGCCGCCGGCTTCGGCGTGCCGTCCTCGCGCAGGATGCCCATGTAGAAATGCCGATAGTAGGACGAGCCCTCCGCCTCCCGGTGGCGAGTGGTCGCCTCCCAGGCGCGCGGCAGGTCGTAGAGGCTGTACCAGTGGATGCGTGGCGCCTTGCCGACGAGGAGCTCAGCCGTGCGCTTGAGCCCCCATAGCTGCACCTCCTCCGCCCCGAAGGTCGAGATGCCGACTTCCGTCACCCAGATCGGCTTGTCCGTCACGGCGCGGATCTCGTCGATCTTTGCCGGCCACTCGTGGATCTGCCAGAGGTTCCAGTCGAGCGGGAAGCCGTGCACGGCGACGACGTCCACGTGGTCGAGGACGCCACGGTCTTCCATGTTGCGGATGAAGATCGGGTCGATCGGCGAGATGCCGCCGAGCACGCGCGGCAGATGAGGGTTCTCAGCCTTGATGGCCTGCCCGGCGCAGATCGCCGTGTCGGCGAACATGGCCCAGCCCGGATCGATTTCTGGGTCCCAATGCGACTTGTTGTTGGGCTCGTTCCAGATCATCGCCGCTTCGATCATTCGTCACTTCCCTTTCGCCGGATAGACGGCGCCGGCCCACTCGGACCGCTCGCCGCGCCGGCAGACGTAAACCTCGTCCTCCGGATGGGCGAGGATGGTGAAGCCGGCCGAGCGCAGCATGGCCTCCGCGCAGGCGGCGTTCGGCACCCACCAGTTGGTCGGATCGTCGGCGTAGCGGTTTTCGATGAAATGCAGCTTCGGGTACGACGCGCGATCGAACATCTCGGTCTGCCAGAAGTCGTAGTTCTCGGCGACCTCCTCCACGTCCTTGGAGCCGCGCTGCATCGACTGGAAGACGAGGAGATCGCCGACCGCGTGCTCGTAGAGGAGGTCGAGGGCGAGCAGCGGGTGGCGCAGGTGGTACAGCACGCCCATGAAGATCACGAAGTCGAACTTCTCGCCGAGCGACGCCACGTCGTACACGGACATCTTGTGGAACTCGATGTCCGTCATCCCGTTGACCGCGGTGGCGAAGCGCGCCTGCTCCAGGTACAGGTCCTCGCTGTCGATCCCCACCACGCGCTCGGCGCCGCGCCGCTTCATTTCCATCGAGTAGAAGCCGGCGTTGCACCCCACGTCCAGCACCGTCTTCCCGGAGAGGTCCGCGGGGATGGCATGGGCGAAGTTGCGGAACTTCATCGCCGGGTAGTCGCCCAGGAAGTGGTTCGGGGCGGTGCGCACCCCCATCAGCTCCAGGTTGTGGAACCAGGGGCCCAGCCGCTCCACCTGCTCGCGGACCTCCTGCGGGGTCATGGAAGCTGCGGTCATTTCCGTCGTGCTCAAAGGGACACCTCCGCCACGGGCGGCGGCGCGGGTACGGCGGACACGAAGGCCGCCACGGTCGGGAGCCCGGAGGGGGCCGGGCGCTCCTCCAGCAGGTGGATCGCCTCGCGGTAGCCGTGAAGCGTCCCCACGTCCACGTACGACTCGCCGGCGGGGATGCCCAGCGCTTCCCCGCCCCGCGCCAGCCAGGCGTTGACCAGCGTGCCGATGTACTCGTCGCGCCGGCCGCGCTCCAGCCAGAGATCGTGCAGCTCGCGCAGGATGGCGACGGGGAGCTTGAAGGCGCCCCACACCCAGTGGCTCTCCGCACCCGGCTGCTTTACCTGGATCTCGCGCACGCGCCCGGCGGCGTCCGTCACCACCGCGTCAAAGAACTCGGGGCGCTCCACGGGGAAGAGGAGGAACGAAAACGCGCCGTCGGGAAGGTCGCGCAGCCCGTCCTCGGGGAACCAGATGGTGTCCGGGAGGCCGACGAGCACCGTCTCGTCCTCGGCGAGGAGCGGGAGGGCGCGGAAGATGGAGTCGCAGAGGCCGGCGGGCTTGGGCTGCACGGCGTAGCACACGTGCGCGCTCCCCACGCCGCCGCCGTAGTAGCCCAGGATGTCCGACTTCCCGGGCGAGATGACGAAGCAGATCTTGTCCGCGCCGCCGCGGATCATGCGCTCCACCAGGTACTCGCTCACGGCGCGCGGCCGCTCCACGCCGTCGTCGAAGCGGCTCCCCACGGGGAGGAGCTCCTTGGAAAAGGCCAGCGGCTGGATCCTGGTTCCGGCGCCCGCGGCCGGGATGATTCCCCACATCCTCACACCTCCATCGCAAGAGCCTGGTCCACCCGCTCGCCCGCCGCCTCCACCGCCCTCACCAGCTCCTCCGCGCGCCGGTCCGACGTGTGCTCCTCCAGCGTCCGTTCGCGCGCCGCCCGCGCGATCCTGGCCAGCTCCTCGTGCGGCACCGCGAGCGCCGCCATCGCCTCCTCGGTGCTCCTCGCGGTCAGGATCTCCTGGCCGGGCGCAAAGAACTCGTCCAGCCCCGCCCACGTGTCGGTCAGGATCGGCACCCCGCACGCCGCCGCCTCGAAGAGCCGGCCGGACGGGCAGTACCCCATCTCCGCCATCGCGCGGCGCGTGACGTTGAGCGTGAGGCGCGACGAGCAGTAGAACGCCGGGTGCTGCGCGGGCGGAAGGTGCTGCATGAAGAAGAGGTTGGGCGTCCACGGAAAGTCCTGCGGATACTGCGCCCCGCCGATCAGGAAGCGCCGCTCCGGAAGCCTGCGCGCCGGTTCCAGCAGGAGCGCCTCCACGGCCGCCTGCCGGTCCGCCGCGTACGTGCCCAGGTACGAAAGGTCCGCCATCGCTCCCTCCAGCGGCGCCACGGGCCGGTGCACCTCGGGGTCGACGTGTCCGTACAGCGGCGCCACCCGCCGCGCCCCCAGCGTGGTGCGAAGCTGCGTGAGCGCCGCGCCGCCGGTAAAGGAGAGCACCAGGTCGAAGTCGCGCAGCCCGCGCTCCCCGATGTACGACACCGGCGCCCCACTGCGCAGCGCATCCAGGGTGACGGGGGTGTCCAGGTCGTAGAAGACGCGCGCCGGCGCCGGCGAGTCCAGCACCAGCTCGGTGGCGGCGATCCCGTCGGGGCAGTACGAGGTGACCATCGCCACATCCGCATCGGCCGCGTGGCGGCGCGCGGCGGGGAGCACCTCGTCCCAGTCGCGGTACAGGACCAGCTCGCCGCCGGGGATCTCCCACAGGTCGCGGCTGCCGGCGTAGTAGGGAACGTCGCGCTCAAAGAAGACCACCCGGTGCCCCTGCCGGGCCAGCGCGCGGCAAAGCCCCCGCCAGAGCGTCGCGTGGCCGTTCCCCCACGACGAGCTGATGGTAAGGCCAAAGATCACCAGCTTCATCGGTGGAGCTCTCTCGCTGTGCGGGCGCTCGGACAGGGGCCGTCCTTCAACTCACGTGGGGCGCAAAATGCAGATACCGGACCAGAAGCATCATCAACGAAGCTCCGCTCCCGCATCCACTTAGATGCTCCCGCACCCACTCCGCGGCGCCGTTCGGCGGAAGTACAACGCCGGCCGCGCGATGCGCGACGTGGCTGTCGCGGCTGCACGGCCGGCGTTCGCTGTTTCGCGACGCTACCCGATGTGCAGCGCGAGCCAGCGGAGCATCTCCTCCATCGTCCGCTCCCAGTCCTCCTCGCCCATCAGGTGCACGGCGCCGGGCAGCTCCACGTAGCGCGCCCGCTCCGATTCGCCGAGCCTGCGGTGAAGCTCGCGCGCGGGGCCCGGCGGCACGTTGTCGTCGTTCTCCGCCGTGATCGAAAGGAGCGCCACCCTGCGAAACGCCTCCAGCCCGTGGTGCGGGCTGTCCGGGCGCGGCCACTCTGGCGAGCCGAGGATCGCCACCGCCGCGCGTACCGGCGGCTCCTCCAGCAGCGCGCGGTAGACCACGTAGCCGCCCATCGAGATCCCCACCAGCGCCACCCGTTCGGCGTCCGCGAGCCCCTCGTCCACCAGCGCCCTCACGATGCCGGGCACCTCGCGCGCCGTCTCCTCCACCAGCCCGAGCATGAAGCGGATCGTCTCCTCGCGCGACACGTCGATGCGCGCGTCCAGATCGGGGAGCCGCCGCTCGCCGTGCCCCGCCGCGTCCACCCCCACCGCCAGGAACCCCGCCCCCGCGATCCTCTCCAGTTCCTTGCGGTGCGTCTCCTTGTCCACGCTCAGCCCGTGGAACCAGAGCACGGCCGGAAGCGGCGGGCTCGCGCCGGCGGGAACGGCGAGCAGCAGCGGCGCGTCCCCGACGCGGCGCGCAATCCAATCGATCGGCAACAGGATGTCGTCGCCCATCTGCGGGGCTACCCCACCATGGTCGCGATCCACCAGGTGGTGCCGCCCGGGTCTTTGATGCCGCCGCGCTTGTCGGCGTCATCCTTCTTGACCGGCTCCTGCACGGAGGTCGCCCCCGCGTCCAGCGCGCGCCGGTACGTGTCGTCTACGTCCGCGACGTAGACGTGCACGTGGGAGGGGACCGGCGGCCACCCTTCGACGCCGTCGGCGAGCATCACCACCGTGTCGTCGATGCGCACTTCGGCGTGCACGAGCTTGCCCGCGTCGTCAGGGAATCGGCGCAACTCGACGGCGCCGAAGACCCGCACCAGGAAGTTGATGGTCGCGCCGGCGCCATCTACGATGAGGTAGGGGGAGACGGTGGTGTAGCTGTGCGGTTTCTGCGAGGAGCTCATTACAAATCTTCGTTGCGCGGCCAAGTGAGGTGGTTCAGTACTCACGTGACCGTTCTAAGAGCCTTGGCGGCAGTAGTGTGCTAGTTTGATGGTCTGCAAAGATCAAGCTGCAGTCTACGGCCTGCGACGAAGGAACGAGCGCAGGCTGTCACGTTCCAACCGATCAAGGTGGCACTTTTCTGCGACTTCCCTAATTTTACCATCGCTCAGAAGGCGCGGCTCCTGTTTGCGCATTCGACTGAGCAGTGTTAATGCACTCGTGAGTATATCACGCACATTGGCGTCTTTCGCTGCGGCCCGAACTGACGCGTCAGTGATTGGAATCCATTTCTTTTCTGGAAGCTCCCTTGCGAGAATAGAGAACCCCGCCTCGTTGTGCCCACGCCGCTGAGCGTAAGGAATTACTTCGGTGATCTGCCTCCAAATGGCAGGTGATAGGTTTGAGCGCGGGTTTCCAAGGACAACATGGATCTCGGCGGGCGAGCCATCGTGTTCTCCGAAGAAGTACGACATGCTCCATGCCGGAAATGGCGGGTCGGTTTCGTCCTCCTGCGTTGACGCAGGCCACCTCCCGAGTACAACCGTGCCCATGAACGTCAATGTACGAAAGAGTGGGTCGTCATCGGGCGCATGTAGCGCTGCTTGACTTGCTACCGGTGCCACCACGGCTCGCCGGAAAAGTGGAGGGTCAAGATCAGCAATGAAGTCCAGCACCTCAGCGAAACGCCCCACGAGTGCGCCATTCAGGATGTCACTGATCATCTGCTCCCCATCTGGGTCGCCGTAGACCAGGTACTCGGCGGCGAAGAACTCAGCAATCGATTTATGTACGAAGCGCAAAGCGTTGCCTTCACGCACGAGCAGCGGTACAGCAGAGAGTAAGTCTTCAACGAAAGCTGCGGAGGACGCCGGGGAAACCGAACTAAGTCCACTCGCAGACGTGGTGAATTCTTGTGCTTCAGCCTCGCCACGAAGACTAGTCGCTTTTTGGTTAACAATTGTGAGAAACGAAAACGCCCGGAGCAAACGACGAAAGGTCGCGACATCTAGTTCAGACGCCTTGTCGCGGACGTATCCAGACTTGGTCAAGTCATGGCCTTTATAAAGTGCATTGAAGAGCTCGTCGTAGAAGATTGTGATGCTTACCTCGATCGACTTCGTGTAGGCAAATGTCCGATAGAGTAGAGTGACTAGCAGGGGTGTCTGCAGGAAACGTTTGGGGATAGCAGGAAACCGAGTCGTTAGCCGCGCTCCAATGTCCAACTCTCCGAGTGCGCGATCATAGCGTCGTACTAGCGACTCAGCTTGCCCGAGGGTAAGCGGACGTATCGTTACCGTGCGTGCGCCTGATATATTCGGGAGGGGCGTCTCGGGCCGAGTGGTGACGACAAGCGCGCTCTTCTCTGAACCGCGCCCTAGCTCCTCGATCTGTGCAAGCATTTCGCGGCGCCGTTCCGACGCGACCTCGTCCAACCCGTCGAGTATAAAGAGGAACCGCCCTACCGCAAACAATCTATAAATAAGTTCGCGGTCAAATTCTCGGTCAAGCTCATCGAACTCCCTCGCTAGTGCTCCCATCAGTGTCTCGCCGTCCCGGATTCGGCTTAGCTCCAGAAGTACTGGAACCGCGTCATCCGCACCGATTGCTTCGTTGATCAGGTGGCGAACGTACGTGGACTTACCCATCCCCGCGCCGTCTACAACGAAGGTACGCGCACCGTCGCGCCGCAACTCCGCAGAGGGCACGTCGTCTGCCTTTTCCATCCCTCGCAATGACAGTGGCTCATACACTACGGCCATCGCGAGGGCGTCCCTTGATAGCACGGTAGGAATGAACGAAACACGGTCCAGTAGGCGTTGCGCGTACCCAACGAACAATGCCGGGAGATCAGGATCTTCGAGCCGCCGTTGTAGATCCCTCTCCGTTGCCCAACGGCGAAGACGCGCGATCCACGGCCCCGCGATCGCGTCAGTCGCTGACGCTACCGGCTTTATTGCTTCCTTCCCTACGGCAGCACCTACGGCGAGACCGATTGGTTCCGACATATCTCAAGTCATCGGGAGCAGGGTTTACCAACCTGAGCATCGGCGAATGGGCCAGTTGTTTCAGACCCACATCGATATCGATGCGGATACTAGAACGGTAGCATGGCTCAAGCCACCGCAACAGCCTGAACGCAGGAGCAAGGCCCGTGCGCCGGCTCAGGGGATGTGGCCGAGGGCGCGCGCGTACGAGGCCGCGTTGGTCTGGATGGTCGGCGAATGGGGGTCCTGGACCACTGACCAGCAGCTATTCGCCGTGTGCGCGGCGCCGGTGTAGAACTTGTAGCCTCCGTTCGGCACGTACAGGACAGTGTAGAACTCCGCGGGGCCGAGGTCCAGCGGCGGCTTGGGAAGGTGCTTCACCAGCTCCCCCAGCGCGATCGGCCCATTGCCCTGCAGCGACAGCTTGAGTCCGCTCGGAGCGGGAAAGAGGCAGAACGGGTTCCCGCTCGCTCCCGGGATGGGAAAGTGGGGCGTCGCCTGGTAGCCGTCGTACTCACAGTCCACGGTGTAGACGTACTGGCTCCCCGCGTTGGCGAGGACGAACCGCCGCACCGCGTCCTCGTACTCGTACATGAACGGGTGGTTGGTGCCCGCCGTCAGGGTGACGAGATTCTGCGCCACGTTCCCGGGGCCGCCCAGGTGATTGCCGATGAGGTGGCCCCGGTTGTGGTGCGTGGGGCATGCCCCGTCACCCCACCCCGGCGGGAGGATGTCCGAGCTGGGGCCCGACCCGCCGGTCATGTTGGTGGAGGTCAGGATCGCGGTCGCCCGCGTGACGACCGTCGCCGTGACCGGCTGGTTCCACTGCTTGGTGATGACGCTCGTCGTGTAGGCGATCGGCGGCGGCATGCGTTCCTTTCTGCGGGTGCGGGGGTCCGGGAGGACGAGGGGGACGAGGGGGCGTGCAACAGGGCGGAATTTCGCGCGGGCCAGCCGCAGCACGCAAGACACCGAGGATCCGCCGCCTGAGGGGGAGGGGCGAGAGAGCCCCCACGCCTGACCACCGCATGAAGTGAACGCAGCCGCGTCCCAACCTCATGAGATGAACCACCCTACCAGCTTCACTGTTCTTGCTGTGATATTTGCCTGCTCACGGTGGCAGGGCTTGCAACGCAGCGGTTGTGTGGGCTGAGCCCGGGCAATGCTCGCGTTCGGGCTCTACTACGTTGGTCGAACCCTTCGCACCCGAGTTCTTTTGAGCCACTACCGCCGGATGAGCTGGATGCTGGGGGGTAGCCGGTCAAATTCCATCGCTTCGGGGATGGCACTCAGCGAACTCTGCCTACTCCTAGAGCAGCGTCATGGCTGACTCGAGCTCTGGTGCTCACCCGGAGGCGCGAGTGAGCGCGGAGGAGCCGGCGTTCTCGGCTCTGCCGCGGCCGCGGCGCGGGCGCTCCCGAGTGCGGCGCGCGCTGATCGAGTTCCTCTGGTTCGGCATCAAGAACGCACGCGCATGCTTGTTCGCCGGGCTGTTCTTCGTGGCCGTGTTCGCCGTTCCGCGTGCGGGCATCCTGGGGATTCCGCGCTACGACCTCCTGCTCCTCATCGCACTCGCGATCCAGATCGGGATGTTGTGGACGGGGCTCGAAACGTGGGACGAGCTGAAGGCCATCACCATCTTCCACGTGATCGGGTTCGCGCTCGAGGTGTTCAAGACGTCCGACGCCATCCGCTCGTGGAGCTATCCCGACTTCGCCTACAGCAAGGTGCTCGGGGTTCCGCTCTTCTCCGGCTTCATGTACGCGGCCGTGGGGAGCTACGTCATCCAGGCGTGGCGGCTCTTCGACCTGCGGATCCGGCATCACCCGCCCTACTGGATGGCGGCACTGACCGCGCTGGCGATCTACGCGAACTTCTTCACGCACCACTACATCGCGGACCTGCGCTGGCACCTCGCCGCGCTGGCGCTGGGGCTGTATGCCCGCACCACCGTGCTGTTCCGGCCACTGGACCGCGACCGTGGAATGCCGCTGCTGGTGTCGTTTCTCCTGATCGGGTTCTTTATCTGGCTCGCCGAAAACATCAGCACGTTCTTTGGCATCTGGAGGTATCCGGATCAGCTGGGCGCGTGGACCACCGTGCACGTGGGGAAGTGGAGTTCCTGGTCGCTCCTGGTGGTAATGACGGTCACGATCGTGGCGAATCTCAAGCACATCAAGGAGCGCGTGCACGTGCCGGCCTGACGGTTGCTTCAGGTTGCCCAGGCGCGGCCTGAGACGAGTGCCACACGGACACCGTCTCTCCACCACACTTTCCATCGAGGTATGAATGCGGAGCTACACGGTCGCCCCTCTAGTGCTGGTTGTGAGCGGAATTCTGTCTGCCAGTGCATCGGCGCAGGGGTACAGCGCGCCTCTGGTGCAGGTTGACCGTTCCCCATCGGCCCGGGAGATGGGCGGACCAGATTCCGTAACCCAGATCTCCCCGGCCGCGCACCGTTTCGAGGACGCCGTGATAGTCGCGGACGTTGGAGTGCAGAGCACGGCAGTGGCGCTCAAGATTCGGAACAAGAGCGCCTCCACGCTCCGCCTGATGTGGGACGATGCGAGCTTCATCGAGTCGGACGGCGAGGCGGGGCGGATCATGCATTCGGGGGTGAGGTTTCTCGAACGCGATCGCCCACAGCCGCCGAGCATCATCCCAGCCGGGACCACTTTGACGGACCAGGCCATACCGGTCGATCGCGTCTCCTTCAGCTCAGGAGCTTCCGGCAGCTGGCGGACCGCACCGATATTCCGCCGGGGCGAGGCGGTGGCGGGCAAGCGTGTCGGACTCCTCATCCCGGTGGACATGGATGGGAAAAAGCTGGAGTACACATTCTGGTTCCAGGTCGTGGAGGATGGGCCCGCATCCGAAATCACGAAACGCCGCTCCAACCGAACCTGGTACATAATCTTAGGGCTCGTCGTACTCGGTGTGATCGGCAACCTCCTTCCCGACGAAGAGGCGGCGAAGTAGCTGCCCTCGCGGCATCAGTTGCCGCTCTCGCCACGTGAAGCGGCGGAATGGCTCGAAACTCTGGACAACATTGACGCCATGGCCGCGGGGCACATGAAAGCGCGATTCCAAAGATTTATGGGGATGTGCGCGGTGCTCCTACCCGCGCTCTACGCGAATGGGTGTACCGCGCAGTCACAGGAGGAAGACCGTGGCACTGTGCAAGGGTCCGTCACCGGCGCCCTGGCGCATCGCGTGGCGGGCTTCGGTACTTCTTGCACCAATTTCGGACACTTCACCATCTTCTTGGAGGATACAGTCCGCGGGGTGTACACCGTTCTCTCGGGCTCGCGCGCGGACGGAACGGCACCCAGGCCGGGAAGCTACTCGCTGGTTCCGCTCGATGAGGCAGGGCCGGGGCAGTTCGAGGTGTGGATCGGCAGGCGATGGTTGCCCCACACCGAAGACAGGGAGGTCGACGCGGTTGGGGGAACGCTGACGCTGAGCCGCGTGGACTCAACTCGGGTCGTGGGGGACGTTCAAGTGGCTCTGAAAGTGGGGGATGACCAGACTGAACTGAAGGACTACATGACCGATACCACGCCTGACGTGCCGGACGCGCCTCCGTCGCCGGCTGACTTCTCCGCTCGCTCCGATGTTCCGTGGGGCACTTGCCGGCAACCAAAACCGTAGAGCTCGTGTTGATACGCCTCACCTAGGAGGTGCGTTGCCGCGCAAGTCGGATTGAGGGTACATGGCGCGGAATGCCGCCGCGGCCTTAAAGTCGAGGGGGCGAGCCTCTTGGCCGCATTTCTGGCCCTGTTCTCCGGAACGCAGGAAGCCCCGCAAGCTGAGTGCTTGCGGGGCCTCTACCTGCAACGGGCCTGACCAATTCATAATGGCCGACCTCACGCCTATCAGGCGCGCGCTCTAGCCAACTGAGCTACAGGCCTAAGAAACCAGGGCAGGGCGTCCGCGGGGCGATCGCAATCTTTCTGCTTCCGAGGATGCTGTGCCACCTGCGGCAATTTGTCACGCGAGCCTCAGAACTGGTGTGGCACGCGCATCTCGTCCCCCACGAAACTTCACCGATTACAGGTCGGACGTGCAATACGCCGCCAAGCGGACGATGCTAGGCGTTGAAACCTCATCTATGTGGATGCCTCGGTAGTTGGCCACGGAATCAGCGAGTCACGCGTGCGCGAGGAACCTATTCATCTGCCGCCGAGTCAGGTCAGAGAGGATCTCACCATCAAACTTCTCGATCCGCTCCATGCGGACGCGCACTCGCTCGATGTCTCTTATGTACTTGTCACCCTCAACACGTGCGAACGATTCGTAGAAACGCTGCAGGCGCGCACCCGGGTACTTGTGCTCAAGCCATACGGCCGCCACACAGGCAAGCCATTCTCCGTGACGCCGGTCGAAGCCTACGGCGCGCGTTTCGTTCCCTGTCACGCCCGTCAAAGATTCAGGATCTTCGCGTTGATCTCGTACCCGTGCGCACTAGCGTCCGGTTATAAGTCGAAGAACTGCAACTGGTTGCATGTTGACTCCTCGGACATTTGCGACTTTGCACGCGAGAATGCCTGTGAAAGCTCGACTTTCTGAAAGAGGCTGACGCTCAGGATCTGTAGCATTGTGTAGAGACTGAGTTCCGTTTTTAGGCTCCTCGCTATTTCAAGTGGGTAGCGGGCGGAACGTGAGCTTGCCGGCGATAAGGTAGGCCATGGCGATGAGGTTGCGGGTCGAGCGATAGCCACGGGCCCTCGCCTTGGCCGCCTGCACCAAGCTGTTGACCCCTTCG
>DASVQP010000125.1 GCA_036389135.1 Longimicrobium sp. | reverse complement strand
CGTCGGTCCAGGGGCGCGCGCCCGGCCGCAGCTTGGGCGCGCGCCACCGTGGCGGGTTGTCCAGCCCGAAGAGGTCGCGCTGCCGGCGGGCGACCACCACCCAGGTGGACGACTGCTCGTAGCGCTGGGGCCTCGACTTGGGACCGCTCCCCACCGTCACCGCCAGCCCTCGCTCGCGCGCCAGCTCGCCGACCACCGACTCCAGGTCCAGGTAGCGGTTGCTCACGTGGAAGGCGATCCGCCCCCCCGGCGCCAGCCGCTCCAGGTAGGTGCCGAGCGCCTCGCGGGTGAGGAGGTGCACCGGCACCGCGTCGGACGAGAAGGCGTCGAGGAGGATCAGGTCGTACGCCCCCTTCGGCGCTTTGGCGAGCGACAGGCGCGCGTCGCCCAGCACCACGCGGATGGGCGCCTCGGCGTTGTGCAGGTAGGTGAAGTACTTGCGGTTGCGGGCGATCTCCACGATGCCGGGATCGATCTCGTAAAAGGTCCACTCCTCGCCCTTTTGGGCGTACGCGGCGGTGGTGCCGGTTCCCAGCCCCACCACGGCGACGCGCACCCCGCGCGTACCCACCGGGTTGGTGGCGAAGATGTCGCCCAGCGGCCCGTTGCGGACGTAGTAGGTGAGCGGCTCGCCCGTGAGCTCCTGGGTCAAACTCTGCGCGCCGTGCAATGTGGAGCCGTGCCCCAGGACGGTGTAGCCGCCCCCGATGCCGTTCACGTAGACGCGGTAGTGGCCGAAGAAGGTGCGCCGCGTCGCCAGGTTGTTGGGCGACATCACCTCGGTTCGCACCTGCGACAGGAGGAGCCCGCCCAGGCAGAGCGCCAGCCATCCCGGCGCGCGCCCCAGCCCCACCGTCATCAGGGTGATCACCACCGCCGCCAGCGCGACGACGGCGATCCCCGGGAGCCGCGGGTGGTCCGCGTTCGACAGGTAGAGGAGCGCGACGCCGTAGACCAGCGCCTGGAGCGCGTACAGCAGGTGGCGCGGGAGCCCCTCCTCCTCCTTCTCCTCCGGCCGGGGGCGGGCGAGGCAGGCCAGGCCCAGGAGGAGCGGGTACTCGTAGATCCGGGTGAAGAGGACGGGGGCCAGCAGCACGTTGAAGATGCCGCCCAGCACCCCGCCCACCGAGATCCACAGGTAGAACTCCGTCAGCCGCGACGCGGGCGGGCGGCGGCGCGACAGCTCGCCGTGGCACACCATGGCGGTGACGAAGAGCACGCCCAGGTGGATGGGCAGCGCCACGGATGGCTCGCGCAGCCACCCTTCCAGCAGCATCATCACCGCCGCGGCCAGTAGCGACGGCTGCAGCCACACCATCCACGAGTGCGGCACGAGGGTGCGCGGCGCGAAGACCAGGGTGAAGCTGAGGAGGTACAGCGCCAGCGGGACCACCCAGAGGAGCGGGATGGGCGTAAGGTCGGTGGTGATGTACGTGGTGACGCCCAGCAGCATGCTCGACGGCACGAAGGCGAGCCCCACCCAGAGCACCCGCTCCCGTCCCGGTATGGGCGCGGCGGGCTCGGCGGCCGCTTCCCCGCCCCGCGCGCGCCACACGGCCAGCGCGCACCCGCCCAGCAGGATCGCCAGCGCGCCGTAGCCCAGCGTCCACGCGTGGCTCTGCGCGGCCAGGCGGAGGTTGGGCTCCACGAGGACGGGGTAGCCCACGAGCGCCAGCATGCTCCCCAGGTTGCTGGCGGCGTAGAGCCAGTAGGGGTTGGCCGCGCCGGGGTGCCCGGTTTCCGAGAACCAGCGCTGGAGGATGGGTCCCGTGCCCGAGAGGACGAAGAACGGCAGCCCCACCGTAGTCGCCATCAGCAGGAGGAGCCACGGGATGGGCGAGCCGCCCCCCGTAGGCGCGGCGCCGGCTACGGACACCGGGAGCACCATCGCCGCGGCGGCCATCAGCCCCAGGTGCAGCGTCGCCTGTGCGCGCGGCCGGAGCCAGCGCGTGGTGAGGTGCGCGTACAGGTAGCCGCCCAGGAGCGCGGCCTGGAAGAAGAGCATGCACGTGTTCCACACCGCCGGCGACCCGCCCAGCAGCGGGAGCACCATGCGGCTGAACACGGGCTGCACGAGGAAGAGCAGGAACGCGCTGCAGAACACCGCGCACGCATACGCGGCGAGGATGATCATGGGGGCGGCGCGGCGTGCGGGTTGCTCTATGTTTGGCGTGACGGTGCTCAACAGCGGATTGGGCAGAGGTGGCGTATCCGGCGACCGTGCCGGGAGTGCGGGCAATGGACTGGAGTTCGCCGCCATGCGCAAGCGGCCGCCGCCATCACCCGGGATGAATCCCCCGGCTGGAACGACGGGAAGGCGGCTAAAGCCGGCTCGAGAAGCGCGGCATCAGACCCGGAGTCCGCGCAGGCGGACTTTGTGCTGTTGTTGCCGCGAGTTCACTCGCCCACATCCACCCCCGACCGCTCGAACCATGCGCATCCTCCTCCCCGCCCTCGCCTGCCTGCTCGCGGCGCCGTGCCTGGCGCAGCGCCCCGCACCGCTGCGCGTGGATACGGTGCAGCAGGGGGCGGCGCGGGTGCAGCTGGTGCGCGTGGACCTGCGGCGCGCGGAGGTGCGGATGCTGTGGAAGGACCCCTCGGGCGCGCCGTTTCGCTCGCCGGCGGCGGTGGAGCGCTGGGCGCGGGGGGCCGGGCTGCGGCTGCTGGCGGTGAGCAACGCCGGGATCTTTGACAAGGACCGCACCCCCACCGGCCTGCACGTGGAGCGCGGCCGGACGCTGGACCCGCTGAACACGCGCGCCGGGATCGGCAACTTCTACCTCCGGCCCAGCGCCGTCTTCGCCATCCTGCACGACGGCACCGCGCGCATCGTCACCACGGAGCGCGCCGGTGCGCTCCGGGGGCGCATGCGCGAGGCGACGCAGTCCGGGCCGGCGCTGGTGCTGGGCGGCCGCATCCACCCGAAGTTCTCGCCCCTACCCGGCGGCACCCCGCTCAACCGCACGGCCGTCGCGGTGTGCGGGCCGCGCGAGGTGGTACTGGCGCACACGGTGGACGGCACGGGGATCACGCTGTACGAGCTCGCGCGCGTCCTGCGCGACCGGGCGCGATGCCCCGACGCGCTCTTCCTGGACGGCAACGACACCGCCATGCTCCAGGTGGGCGGCGGCGCGGCCCGGGGCGAGGTGGAGTTCGTGGGCTTCATCGGGGTCTTCGCGCGCTGACGGTGGGGGGCGAGAGCAACGAGCGGGCGCGCCTCCTCTACCGGCTGGGGCGCTACCCGCAGGCGCGCGAAGAGCTTGCCCGCTCCCTCGCCGCGGACCCGGACGACGCCTACGCGCATGCCCTCCTGGCGCTCTGCCATGCCGCGGAGGAGCAGTGGGGCGCCGCGGTGGCCGCCGCGAAGGCCGCCGTCGCGGGAGACGCAGGGGCGTCGTTCAGCCACTACGC
Source organism: Longimicrobium sp. (assembly GCA_036389135.1). Lineage (NCBI taxonomy): Bacteria > Pseudomonadati > Gemmatimonadota > Longimicrobiia > Longimicrobiales > Longimicrobiaceae > Longimicrobium > Longimicrobium sp. Next base: position 12,572 of record DASVQP010000125.1, on the reverse strand, counting down.
GCTCGCGTTCGTGCTGAAGTCGCGCGGCTTTCCGGATCAGGCGCTGGCGTCGGCGCTCGAGTCCATCCGCGTGGACCCGGACTACATCCACGGCTGGCACCTACTGGGGCAGATCCGGCTCGACCAGCGGGAGTGGAAGGAGGCGGTCCGCTGCGCGCGCCAGGGCCTCGCCCTCCAGCCGGACGACGAGGGGTGCAACACGGTGCTCGCGGCGGCGCTCATCGAGATGGGGTACCACGACGAGGCGGCCGAGGTCTCCGCGCGCCTCCTGGCCGCGCACCCGGAGAGCGCGACGGCACACGCCATCGAAGGGTGGCGGCTCTACCACCTGGGCCAGCTAGCCGGCTCCCGCGCCGCCTTTCGCGAATCGCTGCGGCTGGACCCATCCCAATCCAACACGCACGGCGGGCTGCGCAAGGCGACGAAGCACGACACGCCGTTCATGCGCCTCCTCCGCCTCGTCGACGAGCCGCTGACGCGCCGGGCCGCGCGTCTCCAACGACCGCTCCGCGGCATCGCCCAGGTCCTGATCGTCGCGTTCGAATTCCTCCTCGCGTGGGTGCTGGTCGTGCTCCTGATGATTGTGATCGGGCTGCTGATCGAATGGTCCGCGGGGACGCCGATCGGTCCGTGAACAGCCCCCTCCTCCCGGTGTTCTGTGACACGATGTTTCCGCATGGGCCGGCGCGCTCGCCGGGATGGAGGATCTGAATAGCTGAAACCCCCCGGGCACCGCCCTTGCCCCGGCGCAGGGTCCGGCGCCGAAGGGGCGCCCTCCTCCATTCAGCCCTACAGATCCGTCGAATGCAGCAGCCGTCCAGCCTCCATGACCTCGCCGCCGTGGCCGGGATCGTCCCCAGCTACGTGGACCAGTCCGGCACCGAGACCCGCACCACATCCGACAGCACGCGGGTGGCGCTGCTGCGCGCGATGGGGATCGATGCCTCCACCGACGACCACGCCGGCGCCGCGCTCGGAGAATGGGAGCGCCGCGACCGCTCGCGCGTCCTTTCACCCGTGCGCGTGGTGCGCAGGGACGACCCGGAGCTCGCCGCCGTGCTGGCGCGCGCGCCGGAAGGGACGCCGAACGTCGCATGGACGCTGGAGCTCGTGCCGGAAACGGGTGAGCCGGTGCACGCGAGCGGCGAAGCGAACGCGGAGCCGGACGGCGGCGTGCGGATCTCCCTGCCCGGCGCTCCACCGCTCGGCTACCACACCCTCCGCGTCACCCTGCGCACGGGGAGCAGCGAGCAGGAGGGGAAGCAGACGCTCATCGTCGTCCCCGGCCATTGCCCGTCGGTCGCGGAGGTGGCGGGGCAGGAGCGCGTCTTCGGCGTCATCGCCAACCTGTACTCGGTGCGCAGCGCGGAGAACTGGGGGATCGGCGACACGGGCGACCTGGCGCGGCTGGCGGAGTGGACGGCGGAGATCGGCGGGGCGTTCCTGGGGGTCAATCCGCTGCACGCGCTGCGCAACCAGGGCGCGGACATCAGCCCGTACAGCCCGGTGAGCCGCATCTTCCGCAACGCCATCTACATCGACGTCCCCGGCATCCCCGAGTACGGCGCGTCGGACGAGGCGAAGCGGATGGTGGAAGCGGCGCGCGCGGAGCTGGAGGAGCTGAGGACGAGCGATCACGTGCAGTACGAGCCGGTGATGGCGCTCAAGCGGCGCGTGCTGGAAGTGCTGTACCGCTCCTTCGCCGCCGGCGGTGGGGAGAGGGCGGAGGCGTACCGGGCCTACCTGGAAGCGCAGGGGGAGTCGCTGACCCACTTCGCCACCTTTGAGGCGCTGACGGGCCACCTGGAGAGCGGCGATTGGCGGACGTGGCCGGACGATCTCCGCGACCCGCGCTCCCCCGCCGTGGCGGAGTTCGCGAGGACGCACGCGGAGGAGATCGACTTCCACCGCTGGCTCCAGTTCGAGCTGGACCGCCAGCTCGCCGAAGCCGCGGCGCGCGGGGAGGGTGCGGGGCTGTCGATCGGGCTGTACCAGGACCTGGCGATCGGCACCTCGCCCGCGGGCGCGGACGTGTGGGCCAACCCGCACCTCTTCGTGACGGGGGCCAGCATCGGCGCGCCGCCGGACGCGTACTCGGCCGAGGGGCAGAACTGGGGGCTTCCGCCGCTCGATCCCCGCGCGCTGCGGGAGGATGCGTACCGCTACTGGGTGCGGCTGGTGCGCGCGTCCATGCGGCACGCCGGGGCGCTGCGCATCGACCACGCGATCGGCCTCTTTCGCCAGTTCTGGATTCCGGAGGGCGCGGCCGGCAAGGACGGCGCGTACGTCAGCTTCCCCGTGGAGGACCTGCTCGGCATCCTGGCGCTGGAGGCCGATCGCCACCGCGCGCTGGTGGTGGGCGAGGACCTGGGCACGGTGCCGCCCGAGGTGCCGCCGGTGCTGCGGCGCTGGGGGGTGCTCTCGTCGCGCGTCTTCTACTTCGAGCGCGAGGGCGACGAGTTCCGCCCCGCCGCCGAGTACGAGCCGATGTCGCTGGCCACCGCCAACACGCACGACATGCCGACGCTGGCCGGCTTCTGGCGCGGCCGCGACATCGAGGTGAAGCGCGAGGTGGGCGTGATTCCGAGCGACGAAGCGGCGGAGGAGCAGCGGCGGGACCGGGTGCAGGAGCGCCGCGCGATCCTGGAGCGCCTCGCCGCCGAGGGCGTACTCCCGAGCCCCGAGCACCCGGGGAGCGGGGCGGCGCTGCGGGGCGCCGTGCACGCCTTCCTCTCCCGCACGCCCGCCGCGCTCGTCGGCCTGAGCCTGGACGACCTGGTGGGCGAGGCGGAGCCGGTGAACGTGCCGGGCGTGCCGCCGTCCGAGTTCAGCGCCTGGACGCGCAAGCTCGCCACGCCCATCGAGGACCTCGCCCGCGATCCCCGCGTCCGCGACGCCCTCCCGGACGACGAGCGCAAGCTTTCGGCGAGCTGAGGAGGACAGCAGCCTCACACAGAGGGCACAGAGGGAACGGAAAAGGCACAGAGAAAAACCTCTGCTGTTCTTTCGGTGTGCCTCTGTGGCTCTGTGTGAGGCAGCCGTCCTCTACTTCATCTCCCAGGTGAGGACGACCGCTACGAAGATGGAGAGCGCCCACACGCCGATCAGGCCGGTGCCCACCGTGAAGAGACCGACGACGATCGCGGTGAACGAGAGGAAGAGCGCCGCCGGGACGCTCACGTACAGCAGCCCCAGCGGGCCGAAGAGGAGCGCCAGGAGCACCGCCGTGCGCAGGGTGCGCGGCTCCGGCGGCGGCTCGGGGGGACGCTCGGGAAAGGGAATCGCCATGTGGGATGTCTCCGGATACGAGAAATCCCGCCCAGCATGCCGCTGCGGCGGGACTTCTTTGGAAGTGGTCGATCAGGGACTCGAACCCCGGACCTCTCGCATGTGAGGCGAGCGCTCTAACCAACTGAGCTAATCGACCGTATCGCGGGCCGGCTTGCACCGCGCCCGCGCCAGGGGGTGGGCTGCTGCCTGCGGGGCCCTGACCCATTTTCCCCCAGATTTTTACAGTACCCCGTAGGGGAATCGAACCCCTGTTTACGCCGTGAGAGGGCGTTGTCCTAGGCCACTAGACGAACGGGGCGTAGCACACCAGCAAGGCGTAAAAACTACCCGCTTCACCTGCATCCGTCAACCCGTCGTGACCGCTGCGGGCATTCAGAGGCGCCGCCCGGATTCGAACCGGGGGTCGAGGATTTGCAGTCCTCTGCCTTACCACTTGGCCACGGCGCCATGTACATCGCGCGCAAAAGAGCGGGAAACCGGGCTCGAACCGGCGACCTCAACCTTGGCAAGGTTGCGCTCTACCAACTGAGCTATTCCCGCGAATAAGGAGCGCTAAGATACACCCCGTTTCGGGGGCGGTCAACCCCTCCCGGCGCGCGGTGGCGCCGTTCGCGGGCCCCGGCGCGTTGACAGCCGAGCCCCCGCCCCGCTACCCTCCTGCCGCCGCGGAGCCGCCGCGCGCACCCCAACCGACCGCCCCTTTGCCGCAGCCGATGAAGCCGTTTCGCACCGCAGCCGCCGCCCTCCTCCTCCTCGCCGCCGGCGCCGCGCAGGCGCAGGGTCCCGACGCGCGCGTGCTTCCGCGCGGAATGCTGGAGGTGCGCGCGCTGGGGATCTTCTCCGGCTACGACGAGCGCTTCGGCGGCGGGCGCGACCCGCTGGGTGGCGCCTTCGAGACGCTCCTTCAGCCGCGCGCGGAGGCGCTCACCGCCCCCGAGCTGGGGCCGTTGCGCACGGGCCTGAACACCTTCTTCGCCGCCACGGGCGCGCCGGTCGAGACGGCGAGCCTGGGCGGTGGCAGCGTGCGCGCGCTCCTTTCCGGCGACACGCGCGACGTCCCCATCACCGTCGCGCTGGGGCTCACCACCCGCCTCACCATGGAGGCGACGCTCCCCGTGACGCGGCGGCAGACGTCGGTGCGCGGGATCTTCCTCGAGGACGGCACCATCGGGCTCAACCCGAACGCCACGCTCAACGGGCAGCTTCTGGCGCGGGTCGACACGTCGTTCGGCACGCTGGGGCGTAGTCCCTTCCTCCCGGTGGAGGGGACCGACGCCGCCACGGCGTTGCGCGAGCGGGTCAACGCCCGCAGCGCGGGGGCCGGCGACTCGCTCGCCCTGCCCACGCGCGGAGTTTCCATCCAGGAACTGGTGGCGGACGCCACGCGCGCGGGCCGGCTGACGCCGCAGGAGCTCGACGCGCTCACCCGCCGCACCGCCGGCTCCGGCTATCAGCTCGGGGACGTGGAGCTGGGCGCGCGCTTGCGCCTGGCCGGCACAGCGCCTGTGTGGGCGGTCCCCGACGACTCCACCTTTGTGCGCGGCTTCCGCGCGGTGGTGGGCGCGCGGGTGAGGCTCCCCACGGGCAAGCTGGGGAACACACTCTTCCTCCTGGAAGAACCGGGGTTGCGCGGGCACTTCGGCGTGGGGGGCGACGTGGCGGGCGACTGGTTCCCGTCGCGGCGCTGGTGGGTGACGGGGGCGGCAGATGCGCAGCTCCTCCTGGGCGCCGACGTCACGCGGCTGGCCTTCAGCGCCGACAACCCCTTCCCCGACACCACGCAGACGCGCGTGCTGCGCCGCGAGCCGGGCATGCGCATCGCGGCGAGCCTCACGCCGCGCTATCGCCTGACGAACGAGCTCTCCTTCGCCGCGCAGTACCGGCTGGAGATCGCGGGCGCGACGACGTACTCCGGGGACGGGGCGGACTTGCTGGGGCCGGTCGAGCTGATCGGGGCGCGGACGGGGCACCGCTTGGGCGTGGGGGCGGGCTACACGACGGTGGGGGCGTACGCGGCCGGCCGGGCTCCCTTCCCCGCCGAGGTGTCGCTTCTGTACGGCCGCTCGGTCGCCGGCACCGGCGGCGCGCCCGCGGACACGCGCCTGGAGCTGGGGGTGCGCGCGTACTATCCCGTCTTCGGCCGCCCGCGTCGTGCAGCCACCCCCACGCCGCCTCCCGCGCCCGCCGACACCGCTCGCCCGGCGCCGCTATAAAAAAGCCTCACACAGAACACGGAGGGAGACTACAAGCCGCAGAGAACCTCTTTCTGTTCTTGCGGTGCCCCTCTGTGTCTCTGTGTGAGATCGCTTTTCAGGTGGCGGGGATAGCGTCCGGCGTCATGCGCGCGAGCATCTGGTCGGCGCGCTCCAGGACGATGCGCTTGCCGGGGAAGCGCAGGAGGCGCTGCGCCTCTTCAAAGGTGGCCCAGCGGAAGTCCTCCGCCTCGTGCGAGATGCGCACCTCGGAGGTCAGCGCCTCGGCGAGGTAGTAGACGACGCGCTTGACGATGAGGGTGCGCCCCTCGCCCTTGCCCTGGGTGAAGACGTAGCGCTCCTCCTCCTCGAAGCCGTCGATGACGCGGTAGTCCTCGGCGCGGACGCCGGCCTCCTCCTGCAGCTCGCGCTCGGCGGCCTGCGCGTCGGTCTCGCCGGCCTCCACGCCGCCCTTGGGGAACTCCCAGATCGGCCGGCGGGTGAGCGCCGAGCGAACCAGCAGGTACCGCCGCGCGCCGCCTTCCTCCCGAAAGAGCACGATTCCAGCCGCCAGCTGCGAAACCCGCCTCATCCACCCTCCCGTGCTTGGGGGCGACGAACGCTTTCAATCCTTCAATCTGTTACGCAATCTTCGTACAGGCAACCGGCACCCATTTTGCCGCTGGCCGCGCCGAATCGGGCTCACCCCGCTCCCCGCCACGGATTTCATGGACCCCACGCCCGAGCGGCCGCTGGGCGAGCTCTTCCGCTCCCTCAGCTCCGACGCCACGCGCCTCATCCGCCAGGAGATGGCGCTGGCCCGCGCCGAGATCACCGCCAACGTCCGCACCCTCGCCGCGGACGCCGGAAAGGTGGTCGCCGGCGCCACGCTCGCCGCCGTCGGGGCGCTGGTGCTGGTGGAGGCGCTGGTGCTGGGCCTGGGCGTCCTGCTCGGCCGCCGCTACTGGCTCGCCGCGCTGATCGTGGGCGCGGCCCTGCTCGTCGCCGGCGGCGTCCTCGCCTTTCTCGGCATCCGCCACGCGCGAGGCAGGAAGGTGGCTCCCGAGCGCGCCCTCACCGAGCTGCGCGAGACGGGCGACTGGGCTCGCGGCGAGGCACTGGAGCTGCGCGCGGCCCTCACCGGCGCGGAGCCGGCACCCGTTCGTACGGTGCGTTCGGTGGCGCCCGAGCAGACGTCGCCGAGGTCCGCGCTGCCGCCGCTGTGGAAGCGGGTGATGAAGGAGTTCGGCGAGGACGACATCTCCAACCAGGCGGCCAGGGTCGCGTACTACTTCTTCCTCTCCCTGCCGCCGCTGGTGATGGCGCTCTTTGCCACCGCGGGAATCTTTGGCGGCGACGATACCGCGGACTGGCTCGCTACGCGACTGGGCGGGATGCTCCCGGCGGAGGCGGGAACGCTCGTCGGCGGCTTCGTGGACGACGTGGTGCGCGAAACGCACCCCGGCCCGCTCTCGGTGGGGCTCCTCCTGGCGCTGTGGGCCGCCTCCAACGTCTTCATGGCGCTGGAAGACACGCTCAACGCCGTCTACCACATCCGAAGGAAGCGCGGCTTCGTGCAGCGGCGCCTCGTGGTGCTGGGGACGCTGGTGGCGGTGGGGGTGCTCTTCGTGGCGGGGAGCGCGGTGCTGCTGGCCGGCCCCGTCCTGTCGCGCGCCATGGGCCTCGGCGCCGTGGGCGACACGCTGTGGGACCTGGGGCAGTGGCCGCTCTCGTTCGCGCTGATCGTGGGCGCGTTCTGGGTGATCTACTACGTCCTCCCGCTGCGCGACCAGCGTGGAAGCAAATCAGTCCTCCTCCGCTCCTCCGCCATCGCCGCCGTCCTCTGGCTCCTGGCGACGCTCGCCTTCCGCGTCTACATCGCCAACTTCGGCTCGTACAGCGCCACCTACGGCCTGCTCGGCACCGTGATCGTGCTCCTGCTCTGGATGTACGTGACGTCGCTGGTGATCCTGCTGGGCGGGGAGATCAGCGCGGAGATGGAGCGATGAGAGGGGGCCCTCACCCCCGGCTCGTTACACTCGCCATTTATCGCGCCCACCCTCGCCCCCATTTCGACCGCTGCTTCCTCCACACCCGATTTTGTAGGGGCCGACCTGCGTGTCTGCCCGCCGTCGCCCCCACCAGGACGCCCCGCCCCTCGCACCGAAACGGTAGGGGCCGCCCCACGTGGCTGCCCGTGCCTTCCGCCGCGCCGCCCTGCGCCGTCCGCGCGAATGCGTGCAAACGCGGGGCGGCCAGGACGTGCGCGATCGGCACGGATGCAAGCGAACGCCCCTCCCCCAGGTGGTTATTGGGGGAGGGGCCGCGAGGTGACGAGCGGGGGTGGGGGCCAGGCCCTCAAAACGGAAGGCCGAAGTGCACGTAGAGCAGCCCGGAATCGCCCCGCGCATAGGTCAGCCCGAGAACGCGGCCGACGGTTTCGAAGTACACGCCGCCACCCACTGCGGTGTGCCAGCCTCCATCCGAGTCGCCATCCACGTACACGCGGCCGGCATCCACCAGCCCGAGGACGCCTAGGCGGCCGCGGGCGATCAGGCGGATCTGGCCGATCGGCTGGCGCGCCTCGGCGGTGCCGAAGACGGAGGCGTCGCCGGCGAAGCGCTGGTACTGGAAGCCGCGCAGCGAGGTGAAGCCGCCCAGGAACGCCGCCTCCTGGAAGGGATAGTCGCCCACCGCCGTCTCCGCGCCCGCACGGAAGGCGAGCGACGGACCGCGCGCGCCGATCGGCACGTACGTGGCCGCCTGGGCGCTCAGGCGGGCGAAGGGCTCGCCGTCCGTCCAGTGGAAGCCGCGGACTTCGGCGGAGGCGGTGACCCCGCTGCGGGTGATGGCCAGCGTGTCGCGCCGGTCGAGCGCGAGGCGAGCCAGCGCGCCGGCCTGCGTGAAGGTCGAGGTCCCCGCGGGGTCGAGCGTCGCGATGAGGTGCTCGTCGCGCATGCGGGCGTCCACGTAGCGCATCTCGGGGCCCGCGGCGAGCATCAGGCCGGGGGCGAGGCGCCTGTGGAGGAGCAGCTCGCCGGCCAGGAAGTTGTGGCGCACCACGTAGCGGTCGAGGTCGTCGCCGGCCTCGCTCGTCTCGTTGCCGAAGCCGTAGAAGCGCGTAGTCTCGAAGTTGTTGGCGCGCAGGAGGATGGTGGTGAACGCCGGACGGTTGGTGCGGCGGTAGTCGGCGGCGTACTCCACGCCCACGCCGCCCGCGAACGGCGCGACGACGAAGCGCAGGTGCTGAAAGGTGGCGTACGGCTGGCGGCGGAAGCCGAAGCGCGTGCCCGACGGGCCGAAGCCGATCACCGGCCCCACGTCCGTCTGCCAGCGCGCGTGGGGTGTGAAGATCGCCGTGGTGGCGCCGTAGTCGCGCAGCGGCGGCGGGTTGCCCACCAGGCTGCGGCGCTGCGGGGTGGCGTAGGGGCGCGTGTCCAGCCTCGCCTCGTTCCCCAGCTCCACGCGGTTGTCGCCGCGGTCGTCGTAGAAGACGGTGCGCCGCCCGCCGGACGCGGTTGAGCGGTCCTCCAGCCGGTCGTCGCCGCCGCCGCCGATGACGCGCACCAGGATGTCGCCCGGGCCGGTGCCGGTGACCTCCGCGGCGTCGTCGCCGCCACGCAGGAAGAGGCGCACCTCGCGAGTCTCGCCCGGCACGAAGCGGCGCACGAAGGAGGGCCGGGCGCCCTCCCCCGGCGTCACGATCACCGTCACCGTGCCGTCCGCGGCGCGGGCGATCTGGGCGCGCTCCGCGTCGTCGCTGGCGTAGACGTCCACTTCGCTGGAGAGGAGCTCGTAGAACTCACGCGCCGCCTCGGGAACGCGGTCGCGCCGGGCCATCAGCTCGGTGCGGATGCGCGCGCCGTCGACGGCGTAGTACTCGGGCGGCAGATTGCGCACCGCCGTGTCGATCACCGCGTCCGTGACGCGGGTGCGGAGGAACTGCGCGATCGAGTCCCACGCCGCGCGATCCAGCGAGGAGAGGAGCTGGCGGTCCAGCGCCGAGGCCTGGTAGTGCAGGCCGTAGATGGTGCCGTACTCCGGCCCGTACTGGGTGAGCTGTGGCGCCACTTTGCGCGCGACCGCCATGAGGATCCCCTCGTGGCGCGCGAAGGCGTTGTCGCGGTCGCGGGGGATCGGCTCCCACACCTCGCGGCCGCCGCGGTCGTAGCGCGCCCACCGCCACTGGTCCGGGTGCCGGTCCCAGTCGCCGATCATCATGTCCATCAGCCGCGCCTTGAGGTACGTCGGCGCGTCCACCACGTTGTCGCCCTCCTCCTCCAGCTCCTCCAGGAAGTCCGGGGTCCCCTCGACGCGCTCCGCGCCGTTGAAGGCGGGCCCGCCGTCGTCCGCGTCAACGGGGCGCTCCTCAATCTGGCCCAGCTTGCCGGCGAACTCCTGGCGGTGCTCGCCCAGGAAGGGGTGGTTGGGCATCACGTACAGCCGCGGCACCACGTGGGGGACGCCCGCCGCGCGCAGCAGCGGCGGCACCACCAGCGCCGCGGCGGGCTGCTTGGCCGCCGTCTGGTCCTGCGCCACGTCCTGGATGAAGCTCCCCTGCAGGTCTTCGGGAACCGCGCGGGCCGAGTTCTTGTCTACCGAGCGGAAGACGTACTCGCGCCCGTCGCGCCCCTTGAGCCGCAGCGACTCGGTGGAGAGGCCGCCCCCCTCGCCCGTCACCGTGAGCCCCCCGGCGAAGCGGTCGGGGTCCAGCACCTCGACGCGGACCGGCGTGGTCCAGGCGGCGCGGTACTCCTCTCCCAGGAGCACCGTGTGCAGCCCGCTGGCGCGGTACCGCTCGCCGGCCGTGACGGTAGCCGTCTGCTGCGCGCTCGCGGCGGACGCCGTGCCCAGCACCGCCGCCGCCGCGGCCAGGATGCGCCAGCGGCAAAGGTTCACGTGGTTCACGCGGTTCATCCTCTCATCGTAGTCGGTACGCGGCAGTCCAATCGTACTCGGTCCTGTAATATCCGTGCCGGGTGGGGGGTCCGCGCAATGGTTCCGTTACGCCTTCCACCCCGCCCCGCTCAGCCGCCGGTCGATGTCGAACGCGGCGCTGATGAGCGCAAGGTGGGTGAAGGCCTGCGGAAAGTTGCCCAGGTGCTCGCCGCTGGGGCCGAGCTGCTCCGCGAAGAGCCCGAGATGGTTGGCATAGCCAAGCACCTTTTCGAAGACGAACCGCGCCTGCTGCACGTCGCCTGCGCGGGAGAGGCACTCGGCGTACCAGAAGGAACAGATGGTGAACGTCCCCTCGTCGTCGGGAAAGCCGTCCGTCTCGCTCCCCTGGATGCGGTAGCGGCGCACGAGCGAGTCCTCCACCAGGTCGCGCGTGACGGCCTTCATGGTGGAGGTCCAGCGCGGATCGGTGGGGGAGATGAAGCGCAGGAGCGGCATCAGGAGCACGGACGCATCCATCTCCGTTCCGCCGCGCTCACCCACGAACGCGCCGATCTTGGGGTTCCACATCTCGTCGAAGATGGAGTGGTAGATGGCGTCGCGCGCCTCCATCCAGCGGCCGAGCGGCGCGGGGAAGGAGCGGCGCATCGCCAGCCTGATCCCGCGGTCCACCGCCACCCAGCAGAGGAGGCGCGACGACAGGTGCTCGCGCAGCTCGCTGCGGATCTCCCAGATCCCCGCATCGGGGAGGCGCCAGTTCTGGCACACCCACTCCACCAGCCCGGAAAGGCGTATCCACAGGTCGTGCGAGACGGGCTCGCCGTACTTGTCGTACAGGTACACGGAGTCCATCAGCGCGCCGTAGATGTCGAGCTGCAGCTGCTGCGCCGCCGCGTTGCCGATCCGCACCGGGCGCGATCCGGCGTATCCCTCCCAGTGCTCCAGCTCCGCCTCGGGCACTTCGGTGGAGCCGTCGATGACGTACAGCGGCTGCAGCGGCCCGCCGTTCCCCGTCTCGCCGGTCACGCGATCGGCGATCCAGTGGATGAAGGCGCCCGTCTCCTGCGTGAGGCCCAGCCGGATCAGCGCGTAGAGGGTGAACGCGGCGTCGCGCACCCAGGTGTAGCGATAGTCCCAGTTGCGCGCGCCGCCCATACGCTCGGGGAGCCCAAAGGTGGGCGCCGCCACCAGCGAGCCGTGCGGGTGTGAGACGAGCAGCTTGAGCACGAGCGCGGAGCGGTTGACCTCGTCGCGCCAGCGGCCGGTGTAGGTGGAGCGGCCGATCCAGCGCCGCCAGAAGTTCTCCGTCTCCTTGAACGAGCGCGCGGCGTACCGCTGCGACGCCCGCGCCGCCCCCTTGCACTCGCCGCCCACCTCCAGCACGAAGATCGCCGTATCCCCCGCCCTGAGCGTGATCTCCGTGACCGCATCGCCCTCCACGATCTCGAGCGGCACCGACGCGTCGAGCCGCATGCGCAGCGATCCGTCGTCCGTCGCGAAGCACACGCCCTCTTCGGTCGCCTCGGCGGTGTGGGGCGTCCTGCCGTAGCCGAAGCGCGGGGCGCAGCGAACCTGGAAGCGGATCTCGCCGCGCACGGCCTTGGCGCGCCTCACCACCCGCCGCACCTCCGCGTCGCCGACGGGCATGAAGTCGGTGATCTCGGCCACGCCGGCCGGGGCCATGAAGCGCGTGAGGAGGACGTTGGTGTCCGGAAGGTAGAGCTGCCTGCTTCGCGCCCCCTCCAGCGCCGGCTTGATGGTGAAGGCGCCCCCCTTTTCCGCATCCAGCAGCGACGCGAACACGGTGGGCGAGTCGAAGCGCGGGGCGCACATGAACCCGATGGTGCCGTCCAGCCCCACCAGCGCCACCGTGTTGAGGTCGCCGATGATGCCGTGGTCTTCGATGGGCGGATAATTCATCCGGTTCCCGATGGCAAAAGGTGTGCACGGGCGGACCGGAGCACTCCTCCGCCATGGAAAAAAGGCCTCACACAGAGAACGCGGAGGGAACTACGAGCCGCGGAGAACCGCTCCCGCCGTTCTTTTCGTATCCTCTGTGTCTCTGTTAGGAGTTACGCAGTTGGTTGTAAGCAGGTAGCTTACAGCTATGAACGCATCCAAGGTGATTGATAGCCACTACATACAGTTCCTGATCGCCAGTCCGCGCATGGTGAGTGGCACGGAAGCCGCCCG
>DASVQP010000124.1 GCA_036389135.1 Longimicrobium sp. | reverse complement strand
GACTTAGGACTTAGGACTTAGGACTTAGGACTTAGGACTTAGGACTTAGGACTTAGGACTTAGGACTTAGGACTTAGGACTTAGGACTTAGGACTCTACGGTTCAGGACTCCCGCTCAGATCCACACCCCGGAGACCGCCTCAATGATTTACGCAATCGCAGCGATGATCGGGCTCTCGGTGGTCCTCCTGGTGATGGTGGCCGCCGAGGTCGCGGCCGGCCATTCGCGCCGCATGGCGGTGCGCCAGCTCGCGCAGCTCGACCGCGGCGCCTCGGCCGCCGCCGTCATGGCCGGCGACGGGCAGGCGGGACCCGGTCCGGTGCAGCGCTTCGGCGACTGGCTCCACCGCGTGGGCGAGTGGAGCCGCGGCGGGAACACCGACGTGGTGACCGTCCAGAAGGTGCTGGTGGAGGCGGGCTTCCGCGGTCCCGGCGCCGCCACCGTCTTCCGGGGCGTGCGCGTGGCGCTCCCCATCGCCGCGGGGGGAGCGGCGGTCCTCTTCCTCCCCTTCTTCGGCCTGGGCACGGGAGGCTCGCTCTTCGCGGCCGTGTGGATGGCCGCGGCCGGGTGGATCGCCCCGGGCTTCTTCGTGGGCCGCCGCGCCAAGTCCCGCCAGCGCGAGATCCAGCGCGCCCTGCCCGACGCGCTCGATCTGCTGGTGGTGTGCGTGGAGGCGGGGCTGGGGCTGAACCAGGCGCTGATGCGGGTGTCGCAGGAGATCCGCCACGTGAGCGCGCTGATCGGCGACGAGCTGGGACTGGTGAACCTGGAGATCCGCGCCGGCGTGCCGCGCCCTGACGCCCTGCGCAACCTGGGCTCGCGCACCGGCGTCGCCGAGCTGCGCTCGCTGGCTGCCATGCTGATCCAGACCGACCGCTTCGGCACTTCCATCGCCCAGGCCATGCGGGTGCACGCGGACACGCTGCGCACCAAGCGCCGCCAGCGTGCCGAGGAGGCCGCCGCCAAGACCACGGTGAAGCTGGTCTTCCCGCTCGTCCTCTTCATCTTCCCGGCGATGTTCGTGGTGCTCCTGGGCCCCGCGATCATCCAGATCAGCCGGGTACTGGGGAGCCAGGGGTGATGGCATGAGGCGGGTGAGCATCGCCAACGACACGCGGGGGAGCGTGCTGGGCGCGAGCGTGGCGGTGGCGGACCGGTGGTGGCTGCGGCTGCGCGGCCTGCTGGGGCGCCCGCCGCTCGCGCCGGGCGACGGGCTCCTGCTGGACCCCTGCCGCGCGGTGCACATGCTGGGGATGAGCTATCCGCTGGACGTCGCGTTCGTGGACGACCGCCGCACCGTGGTGGCGACGTATCACGGGCTCGCTCCCCGCGCCCGCACCGGGTGGCACGCCGCCCGGTACGCGCTGGAGCTCCCCGCGGGCACGCTCCGCGACACCGGCACCAGCGCGGGCGACACGCTCCGCTGGACCTGAACTCTCTGCTGTGAACGGACTCTGATGAACGATTGCGGGGCACGAGCCGGGATTCTTGACGTGGGAGCGAGCCTGTTCGGCGCGCTCCCCGTCCGGCGTTGGGGTGCCCTCTGCGCGCTCGTGCTGGCCGCATCCACCGGCGCCCTTCCCGCCGCCGCGCAGACCGTCTGCCCCGCGGCGGGCTTCACCAACTCGCGGGCGGAGCCGCCGCTGCTGGACGCCTTCACCGTGCTCTTCCGGCAGAACGGCGTCTCCTTCCACGCGCGCGTCGAGACGGACCAGGCCGCGCCGGGCGGGCGGCTCGTCATCCGCAACGGCAACAGCTACGACGTGGAGCTGAGCTACGACGTGGTGGTGACGGGAAGCGCGGCGCCGGTGTCGGCGGAGGGGAGGTGCGCCCGCATCCGCGCCGGGGAGTACGCGGTGGATGCGGACGCGAACACCGTAATCCGCTACGACGGCGGCACGCCCGCGGCCGTGCGGGTGCGCAACCTCCGCATGTCTCGCGCGGCCTCCGCGGGCGAGGCGATCAAGGCCGCCGCCGCTCCGGCTCCCGCCACTCCTACGACCACTGCCGGGGCGCCGGCATCGTACGCCGAGCTGAACCAGTACCGCTGCGGCGATGGCGGGGCTCCGGGGCAGCGGGCATGCAGCACCGCGTTCATGGCCGCCGCCGCCCGCGCCGCCGCCGAGTCGGGGCGCTTCACAGGCACCACGCGCGAGTGCCTCCTGGAATACGCGGCTGTGCAAGAATCCGCCGCCGGCCTGATCCGCGCCTCGGACGCGCGCGGCGACAGCCTGCGCCTGACGACTCCCGCCTGCTACAACCGTGGGGAGGCGCGCTGGGGCTACGAGGCGCTCGCCGCCTCCTGCCCGCACGGCGCGTGGACCGCCGCGAACGGCGGGCGCGTCGACTGCGCGGCCGCGGCGCACCTCGCCACGACCGACTCCCTGCGCCGTGACTCCGCCGCGCTTCCGCCGAACGCGGCCGAGGTGGCCGCGAATGGGTTCGCAGCGGGGCTCCTCCTGCTTCAGCAGGGCCTCGCCCCGGAAGCGGAGGGTGAGTTCCGCCAGGCGCTCACCTTCACCCCGGCGGACCCGTCGCTGCATGCCGCCCTGGGCACCGCCCTCGCGCAGCAGCAGCGCTGGCCGGAGGCCGAAGCCGCCTACCGCGCCGCGGTCTGGCTGGACCCGTCCAACACCGAGTTCGCGGGCATGCTTCGCGGGCTCCGCGCGCGCGGAGCCCCCACCGCGCAGACCGCCGTCCACGCCCGCACTGGACCCGCTCGCGCGCTGTCGGTCACGGCGAAGCCGAGCGTCACGCGCCGGATCAACATCCCCGCGCTCGTGGCTGCCAGCTTCAAAATCATCTTCGCCACAGCCTTAACCGCCGCCGGGTTGCTCCTCTTCTTCCCGGTGCTATCGGCGCTGTACCTCGCGCTGCTGTGGGGCGGCGGGCGGATTCTGCGGCTGGGGACGTGACGGTGGGCGGGGCTGGCGAGCCCGGCGGTTGAAACCGCTGCAACAACTGCGGGAAACCTGCCTTCGCAGGTTCGGGGGCGGGGTTGGCGCGGGGCGTCGGGGCCGTCGCCGCATCACACCGGGGGCTAAAGCCCCCGGCTGGAACGACGGGAAGGCGGCTAAAGCCGGCTCGAGAAGCACGGCATCAGACCTGGAGTCCGCGAAGGCGGGCTTTTCGTTTCCAGGGGGCGCTCCGTGCCGCGTCGGCATTGAGGAGGCGCCGAGATCCAGGCGAGCCTCCCCCCTCTCTCGATAACAGAGGCGCCAGCCTCTCCTGTTATCGGGAGAGGGGGGTCGGGGGGGTGAGGGCCCCTACTCCCACTCGATCGTCGCCGGCGGCTTCGAGGAGATGTCGTAGCAGACGCGATTGATCCCCGTAACCTCGTTGATGATGCGGGTGGAGATGCGGGCAAGGACGTCGTGCGGGAACGGGTACCAGTCGGCCGTCATCCCGTCGCGGCTGGTGACAGCGCGGAGGGCGCATACGTTCTCGTACGTGCGCTCGTCACCCATCACGCCCACGCTGCGCACCGGCAGCAGCACCGCGAAGGCCTGCCAGATTTCGTCGTACAGCCCCGCCGCGCGGATCTCCTCCAGGTAGATGGTGTCCGCCTGGCGCAGGATGGCCAGCTCGCGCTCGTCCACCGGGCCGAGCACGCGGATGGCGAGGCCGGGGCCGGGGAACGGGTGGCGCCCCACCATCTCCTCGGGGAGCCCCAGCTCGCGCCCCACCTGCCGCACCTCGTCCTTGAACAGCTCGCGCAACGGCTCGATCAGGGCGAACTTCATGTCTGCCTTGAGGCCGCCGACGTTGTGGTGCGTCTTGATGGTGGCGGAGGGGCCCTTCACCGACGCGGACTCGATTACGTCCGGGTAGAGGGTCCCCTGCACCAGGAACTGGGCGTCGCCGCCGAGGCGCGCGGAGGCGTCCTCAAAGGTGTCGATGAAGGTGTGGCCGATGATGACGCGCTTCCGCTCGGGGTCCTCGACGCCGCGCAGGCGCTCCAGAAATAAGGCGGAGGCGTCCACCACCTCCAGGCGAATCCCCAGGTGCGCGCGAAAGGTGCGCTCAACCGACTCGCGCTCGCTCGCGCGCAGCAGCCCCGTGTCAACAAAGATGCAGGTGAGCTGGTCGCCGATGGCGCGGTGCACCAGCGACGCCGCGACCGACGAGTCCACGCCGCCGCTCAGGCCGCAGATGACCTGCGCGTCACCCACCCGCGCGCGGATCTTCTCCACCTCGTTCTCGATGTACGACCCCGCCGTCCACGTGGGCTGGCAGTGGCAGATGCGGAAGAGGAAGTTGCCGATGATGTCCGCGCCGCGCACGGTGTGCGCCACCTCCACGTGGAACTGCACGCCGTAGATCTCGCGGTCCGGCGCGCGGAAGGCGGCCCACGGCAGGTCCGGCGTGCTGGCCAGGACGCGGTACCCCGGCGGCGGCTCCACCACGTGGTCGCCGTGGCTCATCCACACCATCGTCTGCTCGCCGGCGGTGAAGCCGGCAAAGATCCCCTCCGGCTCGCGGATCTGCACGTGCGCGCGGCCGTACTCGCGGCGCCCAGGCTCCACGACGCCGTTCTCCAGGAAGGTGATCAGCTGCATCCCGTAGCACACCCCCAGCACCGGCACGCCCATGTGCAGCAGCTGCGGGTCAGCGGTGGGGACGTCTTCGCCATAGACGGAGGAGGGGCCGCCGGAGAGAATGATCCCGCGCGGCGCCCACTCGCGGATCCACTCCAGCGAGCGGGTGGGCGGATGGATCTCGCAGTAGACGCGCTCTTCGCGGATGCGCCGCGCGATGAGCTGCGTGAACTGCGAGCCGTAGTCGATGATCAGGATGCGGTTGGGATCCACGGGTCGTCCGCCATGGTTTGATCGAGGTCCCGGAGAGTGTCCGGGGGCGCGGCAAAATACGCCCGGGGCACGGGCGCGGCAAAGGGGCTCACGACCCCCTTTCGGAATGGCCCCGGCGGCACCATTTTCGCATGGCGAGAATACGGGTGTTTGCGTGCTCCGCCTTTTGGCCGAAGCATCCGATCCGCCCGCCCCCCCATCCCAGCCCGCGCCTTGCAAGTGCAGTCCCCGATGAGCCGCATCGTCCCCGTCCGCGCGGCGAGCATCGCCGCACTGGTGCTCGCCTCCGCGTGCGCCGACCTGTCCCCCCGTCCGTCCAGTGCCGTCGCGGCGCTCGCGGCTGGATTCGTGAGCTCCGAGGCCGAGGCGCGCCCGGCCCCCAAGCCGCGCCCGGAGCCGCCCGCGCCGCGAAAGTCGGTGCCGCGCATGGTGCGGGGGATCTACGTCAGCTCGTACGCGGCGGGGAACCCCGTGACGCGCAACAAGCTGCTGGCGCTCACGGACAGCACCGAGCTGAACGCCTGGGTGGTGGACGTAAAGGACGAGGACGGGGTGCGCTTCCACAGCACCGTCCCGCTGGCGCGCGAGGCGTCGCACTGGGGCAGCATCCCGGTGCGCGACCTGCGCGGCCTGGTGGATACGATGAAGGCGCACGGCATCTTCCCGATCGCGCGCGTGGTGGTCTTCAAGGACCCGCGGCTCTCCCGCGCCCGGCCGGACTGGTCGATCAAGACCCCCGGCACCGAGCTCTGGCGCGACCACCAGAAGATCACCTGGGTGAGCCCTTGGGACCGCCGCGTGTGGGACTACAACATCGCGGTGGCCGAAGAGGCCGCGCGCGCCGGCTTTCGCGAGATCCAGTTCGACTACGTGCGCTTTCCGGAGGCGTACCGGTCGCTCCCCACGCAGGTGCACCCGCACGCCGCCGGCGAGCGCGGTGACGCCATCGCCGCATTCCTCAGCGAGGCCACGCGCCGCCTGCGCCCGCTGGGCGTCACGGTGACGGCGGACGTCTTCGGCCTGTCGATGAACGAGTCGCGAGACGTGGGGATCGGGCAGCAGTGGGAGCAGCTCTCGTCGCGGATCGACGGTCTCCTGCCCATGGTCTACCCGTCGCACTACTTCCCCACGCACCTGGAGGGGGTGTCGCGCCCCAACCGGATGCCGTACGAGACGGTCTTCCGTTCGGTGGGGATGGGCGTCATCCGCAACCAGCGGCTGGCCGCCGCGGGGCAGGAGCCGGCGCGGATCGTCCCCTGGCTTCAGGCGTTCACCGCCACGTGGAACGACCGGTCGTTCAAGTACGGCCCCCAGCAGGCCGCCGCGCAGATCCGCGCCGTGCACGACCTGGGGCTGGAGGACTGGATCTTCTGGCACCCGACGTCGAAGTACGACGCCATGGCCGGGGCCTTCGCCCGCGAGGCCGTGCCGCAAGCGCGCCGCTTCACCCCGCCGGCCTCGCTGGTGCGCACGGTGGACCGCTTCGACCGCGAGGGTGCCGCCGCCATGCGCCAGCGCGTGCCCGCTTCGCCGAGCTCCGCACTCGGCCAGTAGCCGCGCCGCACGCGCTCACCGCCGCCCCTTCTCCTTTTTGTTACAGGGGGAAGGGGCGGTCGCTTTTTGGGTTGTCGTGGCGCGATACTTGGGCTGTGAAGTTTTGATGCAGAAAGCAAGAACCACGTGGATAGTGCAACGAAAGTTTCCGAAAAACCCCCGAAAAACCTAGCTTTTTAGCCAAACATTCGTGGCACGGCTCTTCCTTTAGCCACGGTCCGAAGCACCTTTCGGAACCGCGAATGGAAGCCCCACATGTATCCGCCCACCCCCTCCCGGCGCGTCCTCGTCCGCCTCGTAGCCCTCGCCGCGTGCGTCCTCCCGGCGACGGCGCTCCGTGCGCAGGAGCCGGTCCCCGTGGCGTCGCTGCTGCGCGACGCGGACGGCAACCGCGCCGGACGCACCGTCACCATCTCCGGCACCATCACTGCGGCGCCGGGTGCGGTCGAGCGGGGTGAGCGGACGGCCGTCCTGCAGGACAGCACGGGCGGGGTGCTCCTGGCCGCGCGCGACTCCGTCCTCCTCCCCGGCGATCTGGCCGTGGGCGAGCGGGTGGAGGTGCGCGGGCGCCTGCGCATGCGCCACGGCGGCGCGCGCCTGGCGGTGACGAAGCTGAGCCGGCTGGGCAACGGCGTCGTCCCCGAACCCATCCCGGTGCTCGCGCGCGAGCTGGCGGCGGGGAGCTATCAGGGGCAGCTCGTGCGCATCGTGGGCGAGCTGGTGATCCCCGCGGACATCATGAAGTCGCACGGGGGGCTGGTGGTGAAGGATCACTCCGGCACCGTGCCGGTGCGCACCCCCGCTCGCTTCTTCGAGGACCGCGCCTTCGTGCGTGGCCTCGTCGCGTCGCACGCGGTGGAGCTGGTGGGGGTCGCGGGGCGTTCGGAGGCGGGCTTCGAGCTGGCCGCGCGCCAGCCGGAGGACTTCGTGCTGGTGACGGCGCCGTCGTACGGGCGGATCGCGGCGGGGACGCTGGTGCTGGCGCTGCTGTGCCTTTCCCTGTACTTCTGGCTGCAACGCCGCCGCGCCGAGAAGTGGGCCGGCGAGATGGCGCTCCTCTCGGAGAACCTGCGCGACTCCCGCGAAGCGCTGCGCAAGAGCGAGGAGCGATACGCTCTGGCGGCCGACGGCGCCAACGACGGCCTGTGGGACTGGGACCTGCTGCGCGACACCATCCACTACTCCCCGCGCTGGAAGCAGATGCTGGGGTACGCGCCCGACGAGATTGGCACCGACTGGCGGGAGTGGCTGGACCGCGTGCACCCCGACGACGTCGAGGACCTGCGCACGGAGATCGCCGGGCACATGGAGGGGCGCAGCTCGCACCTGGAGAGCGAGCACCGCGTGCGCCATCGCAACGGCGAGTACCGCTGGATGCTGACGCGCGGCCTGGCCGTGCGCAGCGAGTCGGACACGGTGTACCGCATCGCCGGCTCGCAGACCGACATCCACGCGCGCAAGATGGCGGAGAAGCAGATCCTGCACGCGGCCGGGCACGACACGCTCACGGGGCTCCCCAACCGCCCGTTCGTGCTGGACCTGATCCGGCGCTCCATCGCCCGCGCCAAGCGGCACCCCGAGTACCACTTCGCCGTGCTCTTTCTGGACTTCGACCGCTTCAAGCTGATCAACGACAGCCTGGGCCACGTGGTGGGCGACGAGTTCCTGGTCGCCATCGCGCGGCGCCTGCAGGCGTGCGTGCGCCCCGAGGACACGAGCGCGCGGCTGGGCGGCGACGAGTTCGTGGTGCTGCTGGACGGCATCGGCGGCCTGAACGACGCCACGCTCGTGGCGGACCGCATCCAGGAGGCGGTGGGGAAGGCCTTCGCGCTCGCGGGCCACGAGGTGTTCACCAGCGCCAGCATCGGCATCGTGCTGAGCGACAACGGCTACGACGAGCCGGAAGAGCTCCTGCGCGACGCGGATCTCGCCATGTACCGGGCCAAGGCGCGCGGCAAGGCGCGCTACGAGATCTTCGACGTGGACATGCACGCGGCGGCCATGGTCCGCATCCGCCTGGAGCACGACCTGCGCAAGGCGCTGGAGCGCGCCGAGTTCCGCACCTACTACCAGCCGATCCTGGCGGCTCTGGACGGACGCGTGGTGGGCTTCGAGGCGCTGGTCCGCTGGCAGCATCCCACGCTGGGTCTGCTGGAGCCGACCCACTTCGTCCCCTGCGCCGAGGATACGGGGCTGATCGTGGGGCTGGGCGAGTGGGTGCTGCGCGACGCCTGCCGGCAGACGCGCGAATGGCAGGACCGCTTCCCCACCCTGCCGCCGCTCACCATCAACGTGAACGTCTCCGGCAAGCAGCTGCTCGTCCCGGGCCTGGCGCGCACGGTGGACGAGATCCTCAATGAGGCGGACCTCGACGCCTCCTCGCTGAAGCTGGAGCTGACCGAAAACGTCCTGGTGGAGCACACGGAGATGCTGGACGCGGTCCTCCTCCAGCTCCAGTCGCGCGGCGTGGAGCTGCAGATGGACGACTTCGGCACGGGCTACTCGTCGCTGAGCTACCTGCACCGCTTCCCCATCAGCACGATGAAGATCCACCGCAGCTTCATCGACCGGATGACGCGCGACGAGGAGGGGAAGGAGATCGTGCGCACCATCATCAACCTGGCGCACAACCTCCGCATGCAGGTGATCGCCGAGGGCGTGGAGACGGACGAGCAGTTCGCCGAGCTCCGCTCGCTCCGCTGCGACTACGTGCAGGGCTACCTCTTCGCCGACCCCATGCCCGCCGTCATCGCCGAAGCGATGCTCAGCGCCGAGCTCGTGGGCTGCTGAGCGGGGCTGCCGACGCAAGCGAATGTCCGCCCTCCGCTGCGATGCGGAGGGCGGGCTCTTTGTGGCTAGGACGTTCCGCGCCGGGGGCTGAAGCCCCCGGCTGGAACCACGGGAAGCCCACTGAAGTGGGCTCGAGTAGCACGATATTCGACCCGGAGTCCGCGCAGGCGGACTTTGTGCTTTTGTTGCAGCGAGTTCACTCGCCCGGGCTAGCCCTGTAGATCCAATTCCGCCGCCACCATCTCCTCGTAGTTCTCGCGGCGGCGCACGAGGGTCGCGTCGGAGCCGTCGACCATCACCTCGGCGGGGCGGGGGCGCTGGTTGTACTGGCTGCTCATGGAGAAGCCGTACGCGCCCACGGTGTGGATCGCCAGGAGCTCGCCGGGCTTGGGGAGCTCCATGTCGCGGTCCAGTGCCAGGAAGTCGCCCGTCTCGCAGATGGGACCCACCACGTCCACACGCGCCGTCGAGCGGCCCTGCGACACCGCCGGCTCCACCGCGTGCCATCCGCTGTAGTGGCTGGGGCGCAGCAGGTCGTTCATCCCCGCGTCGGTGATGACGAAGCGCTTGCCACCGCCCTCCTTCACGTAGATGACGCGGGTCAGCAGCACACCCGCCTCGCCCACGATGAAGCGCCCCGGCTCCACCACCAGCTTCAGCCCCGTCTCCGCGATCTCGGGGAGGAGCGACTCGGCGAAGCCGGCGCCGGTGATCCGCTCCTCGCCCTGGTACGCGATCCCCAGCCCGCCGCCCAGGTCCAGGAACTCGAGCGGGATGTCGTCCTGCTTGAGGGCGTGCACCAGGTCCAGCACGCGGGTCAGCGCGCGCTCGAAGGGGCCCACCTCCATGATCTGCGAGCCGATGTGCACGTCCACCCCGCGCACCCGGATGCCGGGCATCTTGGCGGCGATGGAGTACAGGTCGCGCGCCCGCTCGTACGCGATGCCGAACTTGGTGGCCGCGTGCCCCGTGCGCGTGTACGCGTGGGGCGTGGGCGTGTCGATGTCCGGGTTCACGCGCAGCGCGATCGGCGCGCGCGTCCCCATGGCGCACGCCAGGTCGCTGAGGGCGCACAGCTCGCCCTCGCTCTCCACGTTGAAGGCGTAGATCCCCGCCTTGAGCGCCGCGGCGAGCTCGTTGACCGTCTTCCCCACCCCGCTGTAGACGATGCGCTCGCCGGGGATGCCGGCCAGGAGCGCACGGTGCAGCTCGCCGCCCGAGACGACGTCCGCGCCCGCGCCCATCTCCGCCAGCGTGCGGAGCACCGCCAGGTTGCCGTTCGCCTTGACCGAGTACGCGATCAGGTGCGGCACGGGGGCGAGCGCCTCGTCCAGCTCCTGGAAGCGGTCGCGGATGCCGTTCTGGCTGTACACGTACAGCGGTGTCCCCCAGCGCGCCACCAGCTCGCTCGCGGGTACGTCCTCGCAGTGCAGCACCCCGTCGCGGCGGGGAAACATTTCGACGCGCGTGGCGGGTTCAGCGGTAGCCATGTCGGTGCGGTCCGGGGATGCGGTGGCGGCGGAGCGAGGAAGATAATGCGGCGGGCGGCGGTGGGAAAAGGCTGGGCCCTCACCCCCGCTCGTTCCTCGCTGCCCCCTCTCCCGATAACAGGAGAGGCTGCGCCTCCGTTATCGAGAGAGGGGGCGGAATCGGCGCGCTCGGCCTTGCCCCCGCGCCGCGCGCGCGCCGCACCGATGCACCAAACGCCCCTCCCCCAGGGTAGTTATTGGGGGAGGGGCCGCGAGGTGACGAGCGGGGGTGGGGGCTAGTACGCCCGCGCCCACACCGCTTCGTGCTTCACCTCGCCGCCGCAGGCGAGGCACGCGGTGGGCGGGGTGGGCGAGCGGAACTCCTCGAACGGCAGGCAACGGATGGTTGCCTTGGTCTCGTCCTTGACTCGCGCCTCGCAATCCGCCGAACCGCACCAGCCTGCGTACACGAAGCCGCCCTCGCCCTCCACGATCCCGCGGAACTGCTCGTAGTCGGTCACGCCGCGGTGCGAGTTGGCCTCGCGGCGGGCGCGGGCGCGCTCGAAGAGAAAGGTGTGGTACTCCTCCAGCCGCTGCTGCATCGAGCCCGTCACCTCCGCCTCGGGGAGGAACTGCTTGCGCTCGTCGCCCTCGCCCAGCACGCGGCGGGCGAGCACCACCTGCCCCTTGGCGATGTCCTTGGGCCCCACTTCGATGCGGAAGGGGACGCCCTTGAGCTCCCACTCAAAGAACTTGGCGCCGGGCGTCATCTTCTCGCGGGCGTCGATGTGCGTGCGCGCGGGGGCGAGCGCCGCGGCCAGCTCGCGCGCTTTCGCCATCACCACCTCGCGCTCCTCGTCCTTGCGGTAGATGGGGACGATGACCACCTGAATGGGCGCCACCCGCGGCGGCATCACCAGGCCGGCGTCGTCGCCGTGCGTCATCACCAGGCCGCCCACCATGCGCGTGCTCACCCCCCAGGACGTGTTCCAGGCGAACTCCTCGCCTCCCGTCTCCGTGGCGAACTTGAGATCGAACTGCTTGGAGAAGTTCTGCGCCAGGTTGTGCGAGGTGCCGTTCTGCAGCGCCTTGTTGTCGCGCATCATCGCCTCGCACGTGTACGTGCGCAGCGCCCCCGCGAACCGCTCCGACTCGCTCTTCTGGCCCACGACCACGGGCATGGCGAGGTACTCCTCCATGAACTCGCGGTACACGCCGAGCATCTGGAGCGCCTCGGCCTCCGCTTCGTCGTGCGTGGCGTGCGCGGTGTGCCCCTCCTGCCACAGGAACTCGGTGGTGCGCAGGAAGAGGCGAGTCCTCATCTCCCACCGCACCACGTTCGCCCACTGGTTGTAGAGGAGCGGCAGGTCGCGGTAGCTCTGCACCCACTTGGAGAACATCTCGTAGATGATGGTCTCCGAAGTGGGGCGCACGATCAGCGGCTCCTCCAGCTTGCTGTCTGGGTCTGGGATCAGCCCGCCGCCCTCCACGGCCTTGAGGCGCGTGTGGGTGACGATGGCCGCCTCCTTGGCGAACCCTTCCACGTGCTCCGCCTCGCGTGCCAGAAAGCTCTGCGGGATGAAGAGCGGGAAGTACGCGTTCTGGTGCCCCGTCTCCTTGAAGCGATGGTCGAGCCGGTCCCGCATCAGCTCCCACAGCCGGTAGCCATAGGGGCGGATCACCATGCACCCGCGCACCGGCGAATAGTCCGCCAGCTCGGCCTTGAGCACCACCTCGTTGTACCAGGCGCTGAAATCCTCCGCCTGCGTCGTCAGCTTCTTGTCGTCTGCCATGTCGGTTTCGTCAAAAAAGGACCCCGCCCGCGGTCCGTGATTGTTCAGGTAAACGAGATCCCAAAGAACTGCGGTCTCACACAGAGGCACAGAGGAAACGGAAAGGAGAATAGAAATCTTTACTCCGTTCTTGCTGTCTTCTCTGTGTCTCTGTGTGAGGCCCTTCTACGGTCGGGCGAGTTCGGCCAGGGGGACGCGGCGCTCCTCGCCGCTGCCGGTGTCGCGCACCAGGGCTTCGCCGGCGGCGACCTCGTCCGGGCCGAGCCAGGCGACGCGACGGGCGTTGAGGGCGGAGGCGTTCTTGAACTGCCGGTTGCGCCCCGCCTCCACGAACGAATACTCCACCGAGTGCCCCGAGTCGCGAAGCTGGTGCGCCAGGACGAGCACGGCGCCGCGCTGCTCCGGCCCGGCCGCGGCCAGGTAGAAGTCCAGCACCGGCTTGGGATCGGGAAGGAGCTTGCGGTCGCGGAGGAGCTCCGTCAGCACCACGTCGCCCATGCCGAAGCCGAGGGCGGGAAGGTCCACCCCCGCGATGCGCTTCAGGAGGTCGTCGTAGCGCCCGCCGCCGCAGATGGCGCGCAGCTCGCCGCGCGTGTCGAACAGCTCGAAGACGAGTCCCGTGTAGTATGCCAGCCCACGCACCACCGTCAGGTCGAAGCGCACGAAGTCGCCCAGCCCCATGTCGCGCAGAAAGCCGAAGTAGCGCTCCATCCGCTCCAGCTCCAGCGCGATTCCCGGGCGGCCGCCGTACTCCTGCGTCACACCCGCGAAGTCCGTGTGCTGGAAGATGGCGAGCACCGCCACCGCCACGTCACCCGACACGCCGGCCTCGCCCGTGAGGCGCGCGGCGATGGCCTCGGGGGTGTCGCGCTCCAGCTTGTCGACGATGTTGTACGCCAGGGTGAGCTGGTCCTCCGGCACGCCCGCGTCCAGCAACAGGGCGCGCAACAGGCGCCGGTCCGAGACGCGCGCGACGAAGTCCTGCGCCGTCAAACCCAGCGTGCGCAGGATGTCGATGGCCGCGGCCAGGAGCTCGGCGTCGGCGGCGACGTCCTCTTCGCCGATGATGTCGAAGTTGAGCTGGAAGTGCTCGCGGAGCCGCCCGCGCTGCTGCCGTTCGTAGCGGAAGAGCTGCGGCACCGAGAACCACTTCATCGGCTTGCGGAAGCCACCCGCGCGCGCGCCCGCCATCCGCGCGAGCGTCGGCGTCATCTCGGGGCGCAGCGTGATCTCGCGGCCGCCCTTGTCGGTGAAGTTGTAGAGCTGCTGCACGATTTCGGGCCCGCTCTTCTCCGTGTACAGCTCGAGCGGCTCCAGCGGAGGGCCGTCGTACTCCTGGAAGCCGTAGCGGCGCGCCACGTCGCGCCACGCGCGCATCACGTGGGTGCGGACGGCGAGGTCGTCGGGGAAGAAGTCCCGGAAACCGGGGAGTGCGTTGAAGTTCGACATGGGGCGGAATCTACCGCGTGGCGTGCGCCCGCAGCAACCGGTGGCGGGTCTTTACGCGGCGCGCTTGGCGGTCACCGCGGCACTGCGCAGCGCGGTCACGAGCTGCCCGACTGCCCGGATCACGCGCTCGTCTCCCTCGCGCAGCAGCGCGGCGAGGATGTGCTTGCAAATCTGCTCGCGCCACAGGTGGTCGCCACAGTCGCAGCGGGGGTGGTTGGGCGTGCGCAGGTCCACCCAGTGCGGCTCGCTGCCGCCGCGCACCGCGTAGCGCCCCGGCCCAACGCCCATCACCTCCAGCCCGACCCCGCGCTCCAGGCGCGACAGGTCCACCCCGCCGGCGCGCGGGATGTCGATCAGCGAACGCGTCATCGTCCCTCCTGGGCTCAGGCGTGCAACCTTGCCTACATCACCTGATACCCCGCGGCGGGCTGTGAGTTTCGGTAAAATGCCGGTTTTCGCCAAGATCTCCACAGTACGCAGGAGGCCGGCGCAGACTGCCGCCGGCCTCCCGTGGACCCCCTCCAACGCCCTTCAGCTCAGTCCGCGCCGGAGGGGCGGGGGTGGCTGTGGCCCTGGTTCTTGGACTCGCCTGACGTGTCCGCGTCGCGGTTCGTCCCCGAGGTCGAGGGGGTGTTCGGCTTGTCGTCGTGGGTTCCCTTGGGCGTGTTGCCCGTGGTGACGCCGCCGCCCTGCTGGTGCCCTTCCTTCAATCCCGACATCGTTCCTCCTGATCGCGAAGTTCCTGCCTGGCGAATGAGATGCGCCGGGAACGCAAGAGGTGTTCCCACAACGGGATACCGGCGCGTCACGGCAATCCCGGCGGACGCCTGGCGGGAGCGGAAATCGCGGGGAGTGGACGGCGCGCCGCGGGGCTGAACCGGGGGTGTTGCGCGTACCGCGCGGCGGCCTTACGTTCGCTTCAGAGCGCTGGACTGGAGGGGAGCGGCTGGATCGCCGCGCCCTTTCGCACGTGTCGCGGTCCGAAGGAGGTGGGTCCATGAAGATTTGCGATCCGCACAGCGAAGCCGCGCCCCAACGACGCTCCATCCGGAACGCCCCGTAGCCTGCATGCTGCGAGGCGTTTTCTGTATCATCCACCCAGGGAGGTCGGGATGCTCGATTCCGGAATGATCAACAAGATCCAGAAGGCCAAGCAGTACGCATCGGAGCCCGAGCGGATCCACTTCGAGAGCCTCCGCGCGGCGATCGACGGCAACAACGGCAACCACCAGGTGGAGTTCACGGACGGGCACTGGCGCTGCGACTGCGACTACTTCTCGCACCACCGCGTGTGCAGCCACACCATGGCGATGGAGCGCGTGCTGGGGAAGATGGCCCCGGCGGAGGTCGCGGAGATCCCGGCGGTCTGAGAACGGCATCTGAGCGGAACAGCATCTCACACTGAGACACAGAGGGTACGGAGAGAACAGAAGAGGAATTCTTTGTGGCTTGCAGTTCCGTCTGTGTGATGATTTCTCGCCCCCGGCAACGGCAGAGGCCCCCGCGATCTGAACATCGCGGGGGCCTCGCTCGTTCAGGAAGGAAGCCTAGTCAGCGCGCCGGTGGGTTGGGAACGATGACGAGGGTGTACTTGCGCACCTTGCTCCCCCGGCGGATGCGGAGGGCGAAGCGCTGGCCCACGTGCGTGATGCGCGTGGCTCTCGGCTCGCGGGCGTCCACGCCATTGGCCGAAAGGATCCGGTCTCCCTGGCGAATTCCGAGGCGCGCCGCGGGGGTGCCGGCATACACCTCATGCACCAGTGGGTAGTCCGCCCACCGGAAGCCACCGCTCGCGAGCGGCTGAGGCCTCACACTCAGCCCCAGCCCCGTCGTCGCGGGCACTGGCGAAGGTGAGCTTACCACCGAGTCGTCCGATATCGCCACGCCCGACACGTGGGGAGCACCTCCCGTCTGCGCGTGCAGCGACGCCGATGCGGTGACGAGCAGGGCGGCGCTGATGAATACCACTGAATTCGTACGCTGTTACCGGGTTCGGGGTGGAGGTGGAGAGGGCGGCCGCACAGGTCGAGCGTCAACGCGCACGCGTTGCGTCCGAACTGACTTCCCGAACATCGAGACGAGCTCGTCCTCGCGCGGGGAGCCGAGGCAAGCTGTTCGTTGATGAGTCGCGTCTGCAACGGCGGACGGTGTGTGTGCCCCCTGCCCCACCGCGGAAATCCCGGCGCCGTTATGTCACTGCGCGGAGGGACACCGCATCTCGTAGTTGACTCGTCCCCGACTCCGCCTGTCACCGAAGCCGAGAAATTTCCGGTCAGGGTCCGACTCGGCAGAGACACGAAACAAAAGCGCGGTGCGGGCCTGCAGCGGGATGACTCGGGAACCGGGTGGAACCGTGGCCAGGAACACGCCACCGGTGGTGTATGCGTCCACCGGGCGGGTCGTGTTGTTGCGCACTACCGCCACACACTCCGCGCCGACACTCCGTCCAGCTGACGCACAGGCCGAAGCAGCGAAGACCGCTACAGCCGAAACCGCGCACTTTTGGAACATCAGCTTCATGCCTGGATGCGATCGCATGGTTCCTCCATCGAGGACTCAGAGTACCCGGCGTGTCTGCTGCAAAAGGTACCGCCGTGCATGCGTGTTGCCAACGATTTCGTTATCAGAGCAGCTGCCAGAAGCACGAAAGCCGCCCCCGGGAAGGAGGCGGCTTTTCGATATAAGTAGCAGGGGGGGGACTCGAACCCCCGACCTTACGATTATGAGTCGTACGCTCTAACCAGCTGAGCTACCCTGCCACTGCGAAGGGCCGGTCCGTGAGGACCGGCCCTCCGGTCGGGCATAGCGGGGGCGGGATTTGAACCCGCGACCTTCGGGTTATGAGCCCGACGAGCTACCAGGCTGCTCCACCCCGCGATCAGTGCACCCAATGTACTGTCGAAGGGCTGGATCGTCAAGGCCCCGCGGGTGCCTTCGCGGCCGAGTCCACGGGGACGAAGCGGTACAGCAGCTCGCCGTCGCGGATCATCCCGAAGCGCTCCCGCGCGATGCGCTCCACCGCCGAGTCCTGCCGCTCCAGCCGCACGGAAAGCTGGCGGAGCGAGTCCACCCCGGCGCGCGTGGCGGCGAGCTGCTCCTCGGCGGCGACGCGCTCGCGGCGCAGGCGCACCAGGTCCCACGCGGAGTACTCGCCCCCCCAGAGGGCGTAGTATCCGGCCACCGCGAGCGCGCCTCCGGCCAGCAGGCGGCGCGCCGCGCGCGGGCTCAGCGCCACAGCGTCCTGCCGGGGTAGCGGGCGGCGGAGCCCAGCTCTTCCTCGATGCGGAGGAGCTGGTTGTACTTGGCCACCCGGTCCGTGCGCGACGCGCTCCCCGTCTTGATCTGCCCCACCCCCGTCGCCACCGCCAGATCGGCGATGAAGGTGTCCTCCGTCTCGCCCGAGCGGTGGCTCATGACGGCGCGGTAGCCGGCACCGCGCGCCATCTCGATCGCCTCAAGCGTCTCGGTGAGGGTACCGATCTGGTTGACCTTGATGAGGATGCAGTTGGCGATCCCCTGCTCGATCCCCCGCGCCAGCCGCTCGGTGTTGGTGACGAAGAGGTCGTCGCCCACCAGCTGCGCCTTCTTGCCGATGGCGTCGGTCAGCAGCTTCCACCCGTCCCAATCGTTCTCGTCGAGCGCGTCCTCGATGGAGCGGATGGGGTAGCGCTCGGCCCACTCCGCGTAGAAGCTCACCATCTCCTGCGAGGTGCGGCGCTCGTTGGTCGACTTGTGGAAGACGTAGGCGCCATCACGATGGAGCTCGGATGCGGCCACGTCCAGCGCGAGCACCACGTCGTCGCCGGCCCTGTAGCCGGCCTGCTCGATCGCGGTGAGGATCACGTCCAGCGCTTCCTCGTTGCTCGCCAGGTCCGGCGCGAAGCCGCCCTCGTCGCCCACGCCGGTCGACTTCTTCTGGGTCGTCAGCACCTTTTTGAGCGCGTGGAAGATCTCCGTCCCCATGCGCAGCCCTTCGGAGAACGAGTTGGCCCCCACCGGCATCACCATGAACTCCTGGAAGTCCACGTTGTTGGCCGCGTGCGCCCCGCCGTTGAGGATGTTCATCATCGGCACGGGGAGGATGTTGGCCAGCGGACCGCCCAGGTAGCGGTAGAGCGGGAGTCTGCACTCGGCCGCGGCGGCGCGCGCGGCGGCCAGCGAGACGGCCAGCAGCGCGTTGGCGCCCAGGCGGCCCTTGTTTGGCGTGTCGTCCAGCGCGATCATCGCGCGGTCGATCCCGGTCTGGTCGTAGGCGTCCATCCCGTGAAGCGCCTCCGCGATCTCGCCGTTCACGTTGCCGACGGCGCCGCGCAC
Source organism: Longimicrobium sp. (assembly GCA_036389135.1). Lineage (NCBI taxonomy): Bacteria > Pseudomonadati > Gemmatimonadota > Longimicrobiia > Longimicrobiales > Longimicrobiaceae > Longimicrobium > Longimicrobium sp. The sequence goes on along the minus strand of DASVQP010000124.1, from coordinate 85,838 downwards.
GCCCTTCCCCAGGTACCGCCCCTTGTCGCCGTCGCGCAGCTCCACGGCCTCGTGCTCGCCGGTGGATGCGCCGCTGGGCACCGCCGCGCGCCCGAATGCCCCGGAGGAAAGCACGACGTCGGCCTCGACGGTCGGGTTGCCGCGCGAGTCGAGGATCTCCCGCGCGCGGATCTTCTGGATGGTCGCCATGGATGCCGGAAGTGGTTCTGCTGGAATGGTCTTCGGGAAGCGCGGCGGAACGTAGGGACGGCGGTGCAAGCTGTCAACGGAGGCGGGCCCTCACCCCCGCTCGTTCCTCGCTGCCCCCTCTCGGAACGGCAGGCTCCCGCACCGACTCGTAGGGGCGCGATCTATCGCGCCCACCCTAACCCTCACCTCGACCACCGCCCATCCCACCGTCACCGGTAAAGGCAGACCTGCGTGTCTGCCCTCCCTCGCCCCGACTTCGATCCTTGTCCCTCCACACCGAAACCTCGTCGGGGCCGCCCCACGTGGCTGCCCGTGCCTGCCTCCCCGCCGGCTTCCGCGTTACCGCGCCGGCGGCAGATCCAACGTGATTCCCGGCAGGCCAAGGTCGCTGGTTTCCGCAGGCCTGTCGCACAACGCGGACGGCAACGCTTCGGCCACGTCGCGCGGGATCAGGCCCCTGCCGCGGCCCGCGATCTCGGCGGCGCGGCCGGCGTGGAAGAGGGCCAGCGCGGCCGCCTCGCGCGGGGCGGCACCGACTGCGACGAGGGCGCCCGCGATTCCGCTCAGCACGTCGCCCATGCCGCCCGTGGCGATGCCGGAATGCCCCGCGACGTTGACCAGCGTCGGCGAGCCCGTTTCCGCGACGAGCGAGGGGGAGCCCTTGAGCAGCATTGTGCAGCGGAAGCGCTCGGCGGCTTCGGCGGCGGCGGCGAACGGGTCGGCGGTGATGGCGGAGATGGGGCGGTCCAGGAGGCGCCCCATCTCGCCCGGGTGCGGCGTCAGGAGGAGCGGTCGCTCGATCTCGTCCCGGAGCGCGGGGTTCCGCGCGAGGAGGGTGAGGGCGTCGGCGTCGAGGAGGAAGGGCGCCGCGCCGCGGCCGAGACGGCGCAGGAGGGCGAGCGAGTCGTCATCGGTGCCCATCCCCGGGCCCGCGACCACGGCATCAACCTCCGCGAAGCCGTCGGGGAGAGAGGCGCGGTCGAGGAAGAGGGCTTCGGGGAGCGAGCCCTGGATGATCGCGCGGTTGTCGTCGGGCGAGACCAGGATCGCGTAGCCCGCACCCGCCCGCAGCGCACCCATCCCCGCGAGCACCGCCGCGCCCGCCATCCCCCGCCGCCCCGCCACGATCAGGACGCGCCCCATTCCGCCCTTGTGCGCGTTGGCCGGAACGGCAGGGAGATGATGCGCGGACCAGCCAGGAGTAATCAGCTCCGCGCCCGCCTCGGCAAGCGGTGCGAATCCGACCTCCAACGCCACGATCCGTCCCGCGTGCTCACGGCCGGGAAAGAGGAGGAGGCCGCGCTTGGGAGCGCCAAAGGTGACGGTGACGGCGGCGCGAATCGCGGGTCCAGGCGCGGCGCCGGTGGTCAGATCGACCCCCGAAGGACCGTCCAGCGCCACGACGGGGACGCCGCTGCGCCCGATCGCGTCGATGGCGGCGGCTTCGGGCTCGCGGGGAGCACCGCGCGCGCCGGTGCCGAGCAGCCCATCCACCACCACGGCGGCCCCGGACAGCGCGGCAGACAGCTGGCCCGCGGGGCGGATTTCCATCTCCCAGCCGTGCAGGAGCGAGAGGTCGGGCGGGCGCTTGCCCACGGCGACGGCCACCACCTCGCGCCCCCACGCGCGTAGCGTGCGCGCGACGACCAGCGCATCGCCGCCGTTGTTGCCGGCGCCGACGACCGCAACCACCCGTCCCGCGGGGCAGAGGCGCTGCACGATGGCGGCGACGGAGCGGCCCGCGCTTTCCATCAGCACCGCTTCGGCGATCCCGATCTGGCGGATGGAGTGCGCATCCCACGCGCGCATCTCGTCCGCGGCGAGCACGGGGACGCGCACGCCGGCGAAGAAGGGTGTGGGCATGTATGAGGAGGCGGGCGGGCTGCGCTACTTGTAGCTCTGGCCGATGGTGCGGCCGAAGCTGATCTCGCCGTTGTCAATGCGGATGTTGAAGCCGCACTCCGGGTTCGTGCAGACCCAGGCCTTGTAGGTGATCGGCGCGCCGTCGCGGCCGTAGTCGGACAGAGGAAGCAGCAGACCTGCGTTGCACTTCTGGCACTGCGGATACTCGCGAACGTCCGGCATGGCGCACCCCCTCCCCTTGCGTTTACCCCCTCTCCACCGGCGCCGACCCCGCCCCAGGCGGGCGGAAATCGCGCCGCAAGGCCTGTTCCAGGCTACGACGCGGCCAGAAGGGAGCGGCAGGGACGCCACGGATAGTTGTTCTCAAAGGCTTCCGCGAAGCAGAACACCCCATCGAACTCCCCGGGAGAGTCGCCGTCCTGCTTCACCAGGACGCCGCACTCCACCAGGGCGAAGACGATCTCGCCGAAGTCGCGCGTGCCGCGGATCCCCCAGAACTCCAGGACGTGGCGGGCCATGAGGCCGTATCGCTCCAGCGCCAGGTCGCGGCACCCCTCGGCCAGCTCGCGGCCGCTGATGTGGCGCGCCTCCCCCACCCGCTCGATGGTGAAGTGGAGGGCGGCGAGGACGAAGAGGTAAGCGGTGTCGTGGTACGCCGGGAATTGCTTCCGCAAGCGGTCCATGATGGGTTCCGCCAACACGGATCCCTCCATGCGCGACTCTCCCTCAGGGCGATGCCGTGGCGGACGCGGGCGCGGCCGGCGGAACGGGCGGGGCCTCCCCGCACGGCGGCGGGCGGCGGTGGAATGGCCGCCGTCCGCAGGAACGTCAGATGAATACGCCGCTCAACTGCCCGCGTTCCGAAAGAGCACACCCTGTCCTACGACGAGGGGCGCGACGACGCCCGCGGTGGTCTCCGTAAGCTCTTCGCGGAGCGTGGCTTCCGCCCCCGCGGGGACGCTCATCTCCACCGTCCCCGCGTTCCCCTCGGGGGCATAACCGTGCTCCACCTCCGCGGCGCCGGCCCGTTCCAGCGCCCGCATCACCGCTGAGGTGTGCTCGTACGGATAGCGCAGGGTGAGGCGCACAGCGACGGTCCCCACGCGGCGCGGCGCGGCGGCGAGCGCCTCGGCGGCCGCGTCACCGTAGGCGCGCACCAGTCCGCCCACGCCCAGCTTGGTGCCGCCGTAGTAGCGGGTGACGATCACGATGCAGTCCGTCACCCCCGCGCCGTCGATGGCGGCCAGGATCGGCGCGCCGGCGCTCCCGGAGGGCTCCCCCGCGTCGTTGGCGCGGTGGGTCCCGCCTCGCATCCTCCACGCGTTGCAGTGGTGCGTGGCGTCCCACATCTCGCGCTCGCGCGCCGCCAGACGCGCGCGGGCCTCCGCCTCGTCCGCCGCGGGCGCCGCCAGCGCGAAAAAGGTGGAGCCTTTGACGCGGGTCTGCGCCACGCCTTCGCCCGCTAGGGTCAGGAACGAGTCAGCGGCCATGAGAAAAGCATCACACAGAGACGCAGAGTGGACTACAAGGGCACAGAGACTCCCTCCTGCTTTTCTCTCGGTTTCCTCTGTGTCTCTGTGTGAGAAATGCAGTTCCGTGAAACAGGAAGCGCGCGAACCGTGGCTCGCGCGCTTCCTGAAAGATCAAGCCTGGCGAGGCGCTACAGCCAGGTGCGCGCCGCGAGGGCAACCACGAGCACGCCCAGCACGCTCATGAAGTCGAGGCGGAACACCACGGGCCCGAGCGTGATGCCGAACGCCACCAGGTCCACCACCAGCGGCCCGAAGGCGGCCGATACGGAGGTGGTGAAAAAGGTTCGCGCCGTGCTGTCCGGCGTGAAGCGGACGACCAGCTCCGAGAGGAGCGCTCCCAGGATCATCCCCATCAGCACCACCAGGAGCAGGCGCCCCGCGCGCCGGCGTGTCACCACGTTCATCTCACCTCTCCCCGACCCCCGTGAACGGTTGCACCACTCGGACCCCGCGCCCACGCTGGCAAATGCGGTGCCGTCAACGGCGCCGCTCCACCGCGTGGGCGATGCTCGCCCGCAGCGCGTCGAGCGCGGGACCCTCCGGCAGCCCCTCCAGCGCCTCCTCCGCGCGCGCCGCGCACTCCAGCGCCGCCTGGCGCGCGTAGTCCAGCCCGCCGTGCGCGCCCACCAACTCCACCACCCGCGCGATCTGCTCGTCGGTGGGCTCCGCGGCGCCGAAGAGCTCCTCCACGTCGCCCTGCTCCGCCGCGGAGAGCCGCGGCAGAGTGGCGATCAGCGGCAGCGTCACCTTGTGCTCGCGCAGGTCCAGCCCGCTCGGCTTCCCGGTCTGCTCCGAGTCGGCCGTGTAGTCCAGCAGGTCGTCCGCGATCTGGAAGGCGAGCCCCAGCTCACGCCCAAACGTGCGAAGCTGCTCGCGGTGCTCCGGGGCGCCCGTGAGCGCGCCCAGCTCGCACGCGGCCGCCATCAGCGAGGCCGTCTTGCTGTCGATGAGCCGGTAGTAGTCCGCCTCGCTGAAGTCCAGCGCGTCGTGCGAGGAGAGCTGCCGCATCTCCCCCACCGTCATCGCGTTGGCCGCGTCGGCCAGGACGCGGATCGGCTCGATCTCGCCCAGCCGCGTGATCTCGGTGATGGAGCGCGAGTACAGGTAGTCGCCCATGATGATGGCGACCTGGTGGCTCCAGAGGGCGTTGACCGTGGGCATCCCGCGGCGCAGCACCGAGTGGTCCACCGCGTCGTCGTGCACCAGCGTGGCCAGGTGCACCAGCTCCACGATGGCCGCCAGCGTCTCGGCGCGCTCGGAGGGACGCCCCTCCAGCTCGTCGCACAGCAGGAGGAGCCCCGGGCGGAAGAGCTTCCCGCGGATCTTGGCGAGGTACGCGTTGACCTCCTCCACGGGAGCGAAGTCCGAGACGACGATGCGCCGGATCTCGTCCACCACGGCGTCGAGCCGTTCGCGGATGGGGGCCTGGACGTCGGAAAGGCGGGGCGGTGCCGTGCGCAGCGTCATGCCTGTGTGAGCCCTGGATTTACCTGCCGGAACGCGGCAACCTAACCGCGGCGCACGGTGGTGTCAAAAACCCGGCGCCCGCCCGGCGCCACGCAGCGCATCCGCGCGCCCCGCCGCGTCGCGAAAGCGGATGTCCACCGAGAGGACGCGCTCGTACAGCTCCACCGCCTGCGCGGAGTTCCCAAGCGCCTCATGGCTGCGGCCGAGGAGGTAGAGCACGCCCACCAGCTCCGCGTCGGCCACGCTGGGAAGGCGCAGGGCGCGCTCCAGCACGCGGGTCGCGACCGGGTACTGCGCCTTCTCGACGAAGCACTGCCCCAGCACCTCCAGCGTGGCCAGCGGGTTGGCCCCGCCGCGCAGCGCCACCTGGAACTCGGCGATCGCCTCGTCGATCAGCCCCATCTCCTTGAAGGCGAGCCCCAGGTCGTAGTGGCTGGCGGAGTCCTCGGCCTCGATGTTCTCCGCGACCTTTTGGCGGAAGTGGGCCAGCATGTCCGCGAAGTCACGATCCTCGTCGCCCGTGGGCTCCTTTTCCTCGACGATGAAGCGCGTAGTCGGTGCACGCTCGTCGTCGTCACCCAGGATGAGCGCGCCCAGGTCCACGTACTCGTTCGCGGGGGCGGACGGGGGCGGCGGAGGAGGAGGCGGGGGTGGAGGCGCGGCGGTCCGGGCGCGGCGCGCGGCGTCGTCCATTGCCTCCAGCGCGCCGCGGGCTTCGGGGTTGTACGCCTCGATCTCCAGCACCCGCCCGTAGACGGCGCGCGCCTTGTCGCGCGAGCCGCCCGTCTCAAAGAAGCGGGCGAGCGCCAGGTACCCATCCACCATCGCCGAGCGATCGCCGGACCTGAAGGCGTACTCCACCCGCTTCTGCAGGAGGTGCCCCTCGCCGGGGTTGAGGCGGATCAGCTGCGAGATCGGCCCCACCGCCTCGCCAAAAAGCCCGTGCGCGGCGAGCGCGCGGTGTGCCTCGTCCAGGATGCGCGGCACCTCGTCGTGCGCCCCGCGCTCGTGGAGGAGGTCGATCAGCGCGTCGCGCGCTTCTGCGTCCTCTGGATTCGTGGCCACGCGCGAGCGGAGCTGCTCCAGCCGGTCGCGCACGGGCGGCGCGGGCTCCGGCTCGAACGTCGGCAGCTCCACCGCCCCGAAGTCGCTCCCCATGTCGAGCATCGGGAGCGCGTCCTCGTCCTCGTCGTCGATCAGGGGAAGCGGCTCGCCGTCCTGCTCGTCCGGTACATCGAGGCTGACCTCGCCGTACGCGGCCGGGTCGGGCGCGGCGTCGAAGTCGAGCAGGGGGAGGTCGTCTTCCTCCTCGCGCGGCTCTTCCTGCACCGGCGCGGGCGCGGCGTCCGGGCGGCTGAAGTCCATCGAGACCTCCAGCCCCTCGATCGACGGCAGCTCCACCGGCCCGTCATCCGCGTCGATGGCGGCGCCGATTTCGAAGCCGGCGGGCGTATCGGCGCGGGCGGGCGGCTCGGGAGCGGCGGGTTCGGCGACCTGGACGTTGCCGGTGTCGTACACGCCGAAGTCGTCGGACGCGGCGGCCTCGGTGGCCTGCGCCAACGGCTCGGTGCTGGCAAGGGCGTCGATCTCGCGGATCTGCGCGCGCACTGCATCGGCGGCTTCCGCGTCGCCGAGGCGGAGGAGCGGTCCGAGCAGCGTGCGCAGCTGCACCACCGCCTCGTTGCGCTCGCCGTGCGCCAGGAGCTGATCGGCCAGGAGGCGGCGGACCTCGGTGTCGTCGGGTGAAAGGTCGGCGAACTCCTTGAGCCCTTCGAACGACTCCTTGAGCTTCCCAGCGCGGCGCATCCGGTCCGCGTACTCTAGGAAGTTCTGGCGCGCGTCCGCCAGAAACCCTTTGGCCGCGCTGATCTGCCCCAGGCGGCGATATGTGTTGATGCGCCCCGGCACCAGCCGCAGGATCTTTCGGCAGAGCGCGATGGCGTTGTTGTACAGCCCCACCTCCACGTACGCGCTGACGGCCGCCTCGTACGCCTCCACCGCCCTGTCCGTCTCGTTGAGGCGGAGGTGCATGTCGCCGATGCGGTTCCACAGGGCGATGTCGACTTCGCCGCCCTCGGGGCTCTCCAGGATCTGGCGGTACGCGCCGATGGCCTCGCGCCACTGGTCCCGCTGCTCATAGGCGCGAGCCTGGTCCCTCAGCTTTCCGATGTTCGCCATGAGTTTGGGGCGGGAGACTCCTGCCACGAAGCGTAGTACGTGTGACCGGCGAAGATAGCGCGCGGCGCAAGGGTTTGCCAACTGAGGGGCTGTGGCGAGTGAACTCGCTGCAACAACAGCACAAAGTCCGCCTGCGCGGACTCGGGGAGGAGATCCGTCCGTATCCCATAATCCCCGCGCCGCCGCCGCACCGTAGGGGCGCGATTCATCGCGCCCACCCCTCGACCTTTGCGTGACGTGCAGATCCCGTAGGGCAGACCCACGTGTCTGCCCGTGCCATGGGACCGTGCCGTAGCCGGCTTCCAGGCAAATGAATTCGCCGCTGTAACCACACGAAGTCCGCCTCCGCGGACTCCGGTCCAACGCCGCGCTTCTCCAGGCGGCTTCAGCCGCCTTCCCGTCGTTCCAGCCGGGGGATTTATCCCCCGGCGTTGCGGCGCCAATGCCCACCGCCCCGCACCAATCCCGCCCCCCGGAGCCTGCGAAGGCAGGCTTCCCGCGGTTGTTGCAGCGGTTTCAACCGCCGGACTCACCCCGCACTCACGCACTCACGCACTAACGCACTTCTTCCCCTCCCACCACCCGCACCCCCGCCTTCCACACCCCCGCCACCACCGGCGTCGCCAGCCGGTACGGGATCTCCCCCGCCGACCCGCAGCGCCAGAGCACCAGGTCCGCGGGAGCACCGGGGGTCAGCGTGCCGCGGCCATCCGTCAGCTCCAGCGCGGCGGCGCCGCCGGCGGTGGCGGCGCGGAGCGACTCGGCGGGCGACATCCCCATGCGCGAGCACGCCGCCGTCATCACGAATGGAAGGCTCGGCGTTGGCGAAGAACCCGGGTTGAAGTCCGTCGCCAGCGCCACCGTGGCGCCGGCGTCCAGCAATGTGCGTGCGGGGGCGAACTTCGGACGGCCCAGGAAGAAGAGCGTGGCCGGGAGAAGCGTCGCCACCGTGCGCGACCCGGCCAGCGCCGCGATCCCCGCTTCCGATACGTCGCCCAGGTGGTCGGCGGATGCGGCGCCCAGCTCCACGGCCAGTTCCGCACCCCCGCTCCCCTCCAGCTCGTCCGCGTGGATCTTGGGGCGCAGGCCGTGGTCGAGGCCCGCGCGCAGGATCCGCTCGCTCTGGGCGCGGTCGAAGACGCCGGGCTCCATGAACACGTCGCAGAAGCGCGCCAGATCCGCCTCCGCCACCGCCGGGATCATCTCCTCCACCAGCAGATCGACGTAGGCGTCGCGGCGCTCGCGGTACTCAGGCGGCACTTCGTGCGCACCGAGAAAAGTCGGCACCAGCTCGATCGGCTGCATGGAGGCCAGGCGGCGGATGGCGCGCAGCGTCTTCAGCTCGTCTTCCGTGGACAGCCCGTAGCCGCTCTTCACCTCGGCGGTCGTGATCCCGTTCGCCAGGAGGTCGCGCAGGCGCGGGAGGGCGAGCTCCACCAGCTCGTCCTCGCTGCGGGAGCGGAGGTCGCGCACGGAGGCGTTGATGCCGCCGCCGCGCCGCGCGATCTCCATGTACGGCACGCCCTGGCATCGGAGCGCGTACTCCTCCGTGCGCCAGCGGCCGAAGACGGCGTGCGTGTGCGAGTCCACCAGCCCCGGCGTCAGCGTGCCGCCCGCGCAGTCCACCTCCACCGCGCCGGGGTAGCGCGAGCGAAGCTCCGCCTCCGGACCCACCTCCGCGATCCGCCCGCCCGCCACCGCGACTGCGGCACCGCGGAGGGTGGCAGCGGGGTCCGCGTCGTCTGCCTGGCGCGGCGGACCGGAGCAGGCGGCAACTTCGGCAGCGCGCACGAAGAGGGTCAGAGTCCTCGGCTGAATTTTCACACTGCGTCTGGTTGCATTTCGTGGACCAATCTGCCTTCTTTCCCACCTAAAACCGCTTCAAGTGGTGGTTTACGTGGCACCCATCGAAAAGGAGAACGGCTCCTCCCTAGGTTGATGATGGGTATCCGTTACCCTCGTCGTAGCGACGCCAATGCCAGGCAAACTCAAGGTAAAGTACAAACGCTTATCCTCCCCAGCGCCAGCGCTGGGGAGGACGGCGTGGCGCCGTCTCACCCCTCCACTCTCGAACATTCAAGATGACTCTCCCGTCCTCAGATAGAGGGGCAGCGAAGGTATTCAGGTAATCTGCCGCCGGCTTACGGGGAATCGTGGTCAACAGACTGTGAATTTCACAAGGCCGACCTCATCACCTCTCGATGTGAATCGACTTCGCCATAAAGAGTACCCATGGTCCAGATGAAACTCACGGCGCTGATGTAGGCTTGGGTGAGAGAAACGAATAGTTCCGCCTCGTGTGCAGGGTGAATGGTTGGATTCCATTTCCGTATTACGATTGAAGCAAGCAACACGAGCGAACACACGAGGAACACAGGCACGAGGCTCTTGTAGAGCCCTTCTTGTATTTTGTCCTTCTTTTTAGCTGCGAAAACCGCTAGCGATCTCGTAACCAGACAGCGATCAACGATTGTTCCTTCTATCCCGTTGATAAAATCGACCCCTACTTTGCTCGACAATCCTGCCCTCTTTACTGAAAACGCTTCTGCCTCGCGGATTAGTCGTGCGTGCTTCTCAGAGATCTGTTGGGCGAGAGTAAGTGATGCCCAAGGCAAAGGAACCACAGTAAGTGACAACAAAAAGCAGAGTTGAAACACGTTGAACACACCAGAAAAATTTAACTCTGGGATTCCCTCCTTAGTAGCTTTCGCGACAACAGCGCTAAGGGCAACGCGAACCAGAAGGTTGACTAAGATCGGCACTCTCATGCTGGTGATCTCCCGCGTAGGAACAGATAACTGAACAGTGCGGCAATCAGCCCTAACAGAGGGGTAAGATTGATGATCGCATCAGGTGCCAGCGAAAACGGAACAATGCGCCTCACAGCTTGAAGTGGTAGCGTGTTCCAGAAGAATGCAGCGATAGCAAATGGTACGATTACGAAGAGCAACCCGAGAGCGATGGATAACAAACCCGCTGAGTGGTTAGTGACTGAAGCGGCTTCCGAACTGTGGACGAGCTTAGCCAAGACCACTGGGGCGAGGGTGACTGCCGCGCCATACATCACGAACTGGAACTGAAAAACGATTGCTGCCGACTCAAAGTATCTGAGGCCGTAGTAGAGTGTGGAGAACGTCGCGACCATCGCTAAGCACACCGCGATCACGTTCCGTTTCGCCCAATCAAGTACGTCGCGTTCCACGAGTGACCGCGTAGTTGCGTCGGTTTTAGGGTCCTGATAAATCGCCGCTTCCCGGCGTTTGAACATATCGAGAGAAAGGGTCTGCATGGCCGCAACCACATAGCTCCCGGAACTAGACAGGGTGAGCGAAAGGAACCCAAAGACAACTATCCCCAAAACGAGCCCTGTTAGCGGGCCCAAGTTTTGGAATGCTTTCGCGAAAGCGAATTGAATAAGTTCGTCATCAGCAAGTTGGCTGTTCATAACTTTGAGCATTACACCAAGCCACACTCCCGCAAACGCGGGCACTATTAACTGAACTGATGCCGAGAAAAGCAGGCCGACTTGAACCCCACGGAAGCGCGATGTGGGCAGATCTCTATTGGCGGCAAGCGACTGCCAATTCGCCATATCCACAAAGTTGAAGAAAAACGCGAATACGGAGACGCCGAGGACGAAATGCCATGGCGGAGAGGAAAACTGCGCCTGTGTTGTGAATGCCGACCAGTTGCCGTTAATTTCAACGAAGCTTGGCATCAGCATAATTATCAACAAACCGAGTGCAATGGTGCCGAGGATATTTTGATACCGATCAGTGACGATACTCGCGTAGTACCCCCCTGACGTGCAGTAAGCGGCCACAAAGACAGCGATGAGAAATGCGATTATAAGCTCCATATACTGAATTCCAAATGCTACTGATAACAAATGCGCAGAATAGAACATTTCGAATCCACTGTTAAGAACGTAGCCGGTCAGTGTTGCGCCAGCTGCCACGAGCGCGGCGCGCGCACCAAAGTGGTGACTGATAAACCCGTGGACAGTCCCGAACTGGCTCGCCCGAACGTACTTGCGGAACAAAAGAGCGAGACAACCCACAGAGAACACCCATGGGAGTTGGAGGAGGAAGATCCAGGGGCCAAAATAGTACCCAAGAAATGCGAAGTACCATATAGCGTTCGCAAAGGAAAAGCCCAGCCCCCAGCTGTTATGAGCCGTCAAAGTACGACCGACCCTGCCTCCAGCGAGAAAAAACGTCTCGAATGTATCCGACCCGATGCGCCGTCGCGCAGACCACTTCAGGTGCCAATACACGATGATCCCGACACTCACGGTGATCACTGCGACGATATACCCCAAGTGGGTCGAATTCACATTTTCTCCAGTGGGCTAGCCGGCGCCATGAAATTGGTCAAAAAGGACAGATCGGCAGTTCAGCGAAGACGATGACTGGGTTGCCGATCACGAGGTACATCGGTGGCGAAGGTAATCGTCATCCCACTGGGTGTAAAGAGTGTCGTATCAGGCATGCCGGCTGAGACTGCAGTGTGTGGGACACGCCAGTTGATCCTCCGATCACCTGCCGATTTTCCTGCTAGTCGAAACTCGTGGGCGTCCATGTTGTTCCGCGTCCTCCGGGGCCCAGGCCGGAACAGGCGGCGACTTCGGTCGCGTACGAACAGAGTTCACATCGCCGAGACCTGGAAATGGCTGGGTTCTTGCTCGTGCGCCTCTTCGCGACATACTGGCCCGGCCCCGCGCGCCGCGTCAACCAGCCCATCCCAACGTCCGGTGATCCATGGTCCAGGTTTCGACGACACCCCCCTCGGAACGCTATCCGGGGCGCCCCCCCGAGGGACGCGTCGTCGTCTTCGCGCCCACCCGCGCCGCCTGCGAGACCATCGAGCTGGGCGTGCAGCTCACCGGCGTCGAGACCATCATCAACCGCGAGCACGGCGGCGAGATCCGCGAGCTGGCGGCGGCCGGCTCAGGCTTCGGCATCGTCGCGGGCACGGGCACGGGGAAGACGCTCGCCATCCGCCCCATCGCGGAGGCGGTCGTGGGGCCCGATCTGCGCGTGGGCGTCGTCAACCGCGAGCGCGAAGCCACGCCCGAGACGCCGACCTGGAACGTCGTCATCGTCACGACGGGGATCGCGCGGCGCTGGCTGCAGGACAACCTGATCGATCGCAACGACATCGTGGTGGTCGATGAGATCCACCAGACCTCGGCCGAGCTGGAGCTGTGCCTGGCGCTCGCCAAGCGCGCCGGGTGCCGCTTCGTCTGGCTCTCCGCCACCGTCGATCCCACGTTCTACAAGGAGTACCTCAGCTCGGCCGCCGTCATTGAAAGCTCCGCCTTCGATCCCGGGCGCGCGGCCACGGTGCGCGTTTCCAACACGCTGAACCCCGGCGCCTTCCTGGGTGACCGCTTCATGCGGCACGTGCGCAAGGAGAAGCGCGGAGTCGCCGTCTTCGTGCCCACGCGCGCGGGGACGGAGCAGGTGGTGAAGGCGGTGGCGGAGCGGTATCCGGAGATGCTCACCGAGTTCTACCACGGCGGCGAGCCGGTCGCGAAGCTGCGCCCGTTCCTGGAAGGCGAGGGAGCGCCGCATCCCTTCATCCTCTCCATGACCGCCGCCGGACAGTCCGCGCTCAACATCCGCGGGCTGGACACGGTGGTCATCGAGGACGCGCAGTTCACCACGCTGGTCGAAAAGGGCCGCAGCGTGCTGACGCGCAAGCCGCTGGGGAACAACGAGATCCTGCAGATGGCGGGGCGCGTGCACGGGCGCGTGGAGAACGGCGAGGTGTGGATCCTGAGCGAGCGCGAGATCGACTTCGGCTCGCTCCGCCCCACCGCGCCCAACTTCCAGCTCGCCGGCGACCCCGAGCGTGTGGCGATGACCTGCGCCGACATGGGCGTGCGCGCCGACGAGCTGGACCTTCCGGTCCCCCTGGACCGCATCGCCTACCGCCGCGCGGTGGAGACGCTCACCAAGCGCGGCCTCATCGCCAACAACCGCCTCACCGACTACGGCCGCAAAGTCGAAGTCCTGCCCGTGGACCGCCCCTGGGGCGAGCTGCTGGTGCAGGCGGAGGAGCGGATGGTGCCGCTGGTGGCCGCGATGGCCTCCATCGACTCGCTGCACCGCATGCTCCGCCAGCAGGACAACGACATCAGCCGGTACATCGTCCCCGGCAGCGACCACCTGACGGCGTACCGCATCTACCAGGACGCGCTGGTCACCTGCGGCACGCTGGGGCACGTTTACGGCCTTCCGCGGCACGTCTTCGACGAGGAGGCGCTGGCCGCGTGGGCGGACGAGCGGGGCGTGCTGGTGAGGTCGATCGAGGACGCGGCGCTCGCCATCGCCTCCATCTTCCGCTCGCTGGACCTGGAGCTCCCGCGCAACCTTCCGCCGCTCGGCCGCGAGCTGGAGCGCGAGTGGCAGGAGCTGCTGGCCAGGGTGATGCCCTTCTCGCTGGTGATCGACGAGGAGACGTCGTGGGGCGAGGAGGTGCGCGTCGGCAAGACGAGCGTGTGCGGCACCTGGGGGCCGGTGGCGGGGGAGATCAACTTCTTCGCGGACCGCATGGGGAAGGCGCGCGGCTCCATCGCGGGGACGCAGCTGCCGTACAAGCTGCTGGTGAAGCACGCCGCGCGCGAGGAGCCGGAAGTCGTCTACGACGCCGCGCACCGCCGCCACCCGCTGCGGCTGCGCAGCTCGGTGGAGTACCACGGCTTCGTCCTGGACTCCGACGACCAGCCGATCGACCGCTTCCCCGAGGGAATGGAGGATGCCTGCCGCCGAGCCCTGGCGGAGGCGGTCGTCAGCGGCGAGGCGTTCCACCGCGACGCCGCCGCCAACCGCGAGGCGCTGCGCCACCTGCGGCAGGTGCATCGCAAGTCGGGCGGCAAGGCGGGGATCAGCGAAGAAACGATGGCGCAGACGATCGCCGCGCAGCTCGCCGGCGTCGGCTCGTACGCCGACTTCCTGGAGACGCCGCTGCGCATCGAGGCCGACTCGCTGGTGGACCCGGCCGAGCGCGAGCGCTGGATGTCGCTTCCCGACCACGTCTACCTGGAAGGGCGCGAGTACCCGCTGGACTACGCCTTCGAGGACGGCGAGCCGGTGGTGCGCGCCCGCATTCCAGCCAAGCTCCTCAACTACATCGACGACGAGGACGTCCCCGAGTTCGACCGCCCGCTCCACTGGACGGTCACCCGCGGCAAGCGCGACGCCATCCGCGCCGCCACCCTTGAGGAAGCGCGCGAGGCGATGCTCCGCGAGCGCCCCGAGGACCCACCCCACCGCCCCAAGCGCGGCGGCGCCGAGCGCGCCCCCGGCCGAGGCCGCGGGCAGGGCCGGGGACGAGGCCACGCCAGCAGCGACCGCGGCCCCCGCTCCGAGAGCGGCGGCGGTGGCGAGGAGGAAGGAAGCCGCCGCCGAGGCCAGCGCCACAAGGGCCGCGGCGGCGCCCCCGCCCGCACCGGCGGCGCTCGCAAGGGCCGCAAAGGCGGGCGGCGGCGGGATTGAAGGTGCCGGGCGAGTGAACTCGCGGCAACAACAGCACAAAGTCCGCCTGCGCGGACTCCGGGTCCATTTCCGCGTTTCACGAGCCGGCTTCAGCCGGCTTCCCGTAGTTGCAGCCGGGGGATTCATTTCATTTCATCCCCCGGCTGCGGCGCCGATGCCCGCCACCGGCGCCGGCCGGGCCGCCACACACCACCACGAAAAAGGGGCCGGCGCAATGCCGGCCCCTTTGGTCGTGCCCGCAGCCGGTCAGGACACGGCGAGCGAAGCAGGCACCTGAACGGCAGGAGCCTCACGCCTCTGTACCCGCGCGCTCAGCCGTCGCCCGTAGTCGCGCATGGGGCGCTCCACCAGGCGCATCATCACCTCCGCGGCGGCGAGCGACAGCGCCACGGTGAGGACAAAGGTGGCGAGCTGGGCGGCAGCCCCGTCCTGCTGCGGCGGGATCACCTTCTCCACGACGTTCCGCACGAGCAGGTGAAGCAGGTACACACCATACGACAACGTACCGACCTTGGTGAGCGGCTTCACCGAGAGCGCGTCGCGGATGCGCCCCTCCGTCGTCACCACGCCGGCCAGGAATACGGCCACCACCAGGGCATAGGACGGACGCACGGCCGAGAAGCCCGCCGCCACGGCGATGTGGATCGCGAGCCATGCCAGCGCCAGCCCGCCCACGACCGCGGGACGGCTGAGCACCCGCACGCGCTCGAAGCTCCGCTGCTCCTGGAGCAGGAGCGCCACCAGGCATCCCGCCAGGATGGCGCCGTACGGAAACACGAACTCGCCGGCGGGGTGGATCGCCGTCGCCGCGGAGCAGAGCAAGGCTCCCGCGAGCGCCACCCATGGACGCGCGTAAGCGCGCCCGCGCAGGAGCACGAACGCCAGGAAGGGCCACACCACGTAGAACTTCTCTTCGATCCCCAGCGACCAGCTGTGAAAGAAGGGGTACGAAGTGCTCGGCAGGGTGAAGAACGGCACCTCCTGGAAGTAGAACAGGTACGCCGGAAGCCAGGTGACGAAATGCTCCCGCCGCTCCGGCGTAAAGCCGAGAACCAGCAGGAGGATGGCATACAGCCCCAGGGTGAGGTAGTACGCGGGGAAGAGGCGAAAGCTGCGCCGGATGAAGAACGCCCGCACGTCCAGCCGGCCCCGGGTCTCCTCTTCGCGCAACGCGAGCGTGGTGATCAGGAAGCCGGAGATCACAAAGAATGCGTCGACGCCCAGGTACCCGGCGAAGTGGCGCCAGACCTCCCCCGGCATGTGCGCGAACAGGACGCCCAGGATCGCGAGCGCGCGAAGGCCGTCCAGCTCAGCGAAGTGAGCGCGGGCCCGATACTGTTTGTAGTTCATCGGCTCGGCGGGCGGGTACGTCTTACAACGGAGGGCAGGAAATTACGCTAATGCTGCACCCGGTGCACCGCAACGCCTTTGATGCCTCCGCTGCGCTCCGCACCCAGAACACACAGAGCGAAGGACGGGCACAGAGCCCCTCCAGTCGTTCTTTCAGTTCGCTCTGTGGCTCTGTGTGAGACCATCTGTTCGATTGCTGCGGCGTCGCCGAACAGCGCGGACCGTGCGGTGGACCTCAATCGAACATGTCCCACGCCGCCCCCAGGTCCTGCTTCGAGAACACCCGGAACGCCGTCAGCGTGTTGGTGCGCTCGATTCCCTGCACCTGCGCGATCTCTTCGGTGACGATCTCGGCGATGCGCTGGTACTCGGCGACGCGCACGATGGCGATCAGGTCCCAGTCGCCCGAGACGGAGTAGACCTCGGCGACGCCGTCGATGCCGGCGATGCGCCGGGCGAGGGCGGGAACGTCGCCGGGAACGGCGCGGATCAGGACCACGGCGGCAACCATGCGGATCTCCGTAGGTTCGGGTTCACTGGGCGGGCGCCGCCACCGGGTCAACCGGCGCGGCGCTGCGGCGCGGGAGGAGCCAGATGCCGGCGCCGAGCAGCACGGGCGCCACCAGCAACGGGAGCGTGGCCGGGCGTTCGCCGTTCAGCAGGAATCGGCGCACCTCGGGCTGCCAGAGGATCAGCACGACGACGCCGTTGTTGACGAAGTGCATCAGCATGCTCGCGAATATCGAGCGGCCGTGCCACACCACGAGTCCCATCAGCACCCCGATCCACGCCGTCGGCAGAAAGCGGATCGCCGTCTCCTGCGACAGGTGGAAGGCGCCGAAGATCAGGGCCGAGACCGCCACCGCGCGTACCATCGGCACCTCGCGACCGAGCGACTGCAGGAGAACGCCGCGGAAGACCAGCTCCTCGCACACGGCCGGCGTGAGCGCCACCAGCACGAGCAGCCAGAGCGCGCGCCGCGCGTCGGTCGCCGTCACCAGCTTCTCCAGCCCGCTGAGCGCGGCAGCGGCGTCGGGGAAGAACTGGAGCTGGAGCCATCCGATCAGCCACCCCAGCGGAATCCCCCCGAGCGCGATCAGCAGCGCCGCCGCCAGCGTACGCCCGCTCGGCCGGCGCAGGGCCAGGGTGCGGCGCGCGTCGTACGGCCCCAGCGTGGCGAAGGCGATGGCGGGGAGCGCCAGGAGGAGAATCTCCGAGAGGAGCAGCCCCCGCTCACCAAGGTTGCCCAGCAGCGCGGCGCCCAGATGGAAGTAGAGGAGCGCCAGCACCGCCACGAAGGCGAAGCCCTCGGCCGGCAGGGGGATGCCCCGCGCCGCGCCGCGCCACTGCTTCATCCGTTCCCTCCACCGGCGCGGCGCCGTCCCCGGCCCGGCGCCGAACAGCACGTCCTCGCGCCCGAACGCGCGCGCCGCGAAGACGAGCGCCAGCCCCGCGTACGCCATCGACGCCCCGAACGCGATCAGCGCCGGCCCCAGCCGCGCCGTTCCCGACATCAGGTCGCGGAAGAGGATCGCCACTCCGGCGACCGGCAGCGCCGCGATCAGCGGGCTCGCCTCGATGCCGGGGAGCCCCACCAGCATCACGGGGATGATGACGGCGAGCTGCACCGGCGTGAGCGCGTTCTGCGCCTCCTTGAACGATTGCGACCGTACCGCGATGCCCAGAAAGAGCGCGGCGAAGAGGACCGCCAGCGGCACCAGGCCGATCAGCACCAGCAACGCCGAGCCCCACGGCAGCGAGAACTGGAGGTTGGCCGCCTTGCCGAAGCGGAACACGCCCGACTGGAAGGTCAGCAGCATGCTCAGCAGATTGACCACCGCCGCCGTCATCCCCAGCAGCGCGACCGCCAGGAACTTCCCCGTGACGATCTCGCGCGGGGGAACGGGCGCGGTCAGGAGCGTCTCCAGCGTGCCGCGCTCCTTTTCGCCCGCGGCCATGTCGATGGCGGGGTAGAAGGCGCCCAGCAGCGTCATCAGCACCAGGATCCCCGGTAGGAAGCGGCCCAGCGCGTACCCCCCCGCCTCCTGCGCCGTCGCCACCGACGAGTCCGCCACCGCCAGCGGCGCGGCGAACCCCGCTGGGAGCCCGCGCGCCTCCAGCCGCCTCGCCAGCAGCGTGTCGCCCCACGCGCCCAGCCGATCGGCCACCATCTGCCCCGCGCGGCGTGAGAGGTCGTCCGATTCGTCGAAGAGCACGCGGACGGTGCGCGTGGCCTCCGCGTGCGGCGCGGGCTCCACCACGACCGCGGCCTGCACCCGTCCCGCGCGCACCGCGGCCCCCGTGGCGTCGGCGGCGGGAACGACGCGGAGCAGGGTGTCGCGCGCCAGGAACTCCCTCACGTCCTCGCCCCCGGCGATGGCGACGGTGGGGGCGCGCTCCTCGAGCTGCCGCTGGCCGAAGAGGGCAAGCTGCTCCAGCGCGACGAAGAGCGCCGGGTACAGCAGGGTGGGGATGACGAGCATCATGAACAGCGTGCGGCGGTCGCGGAGCGTCTCGCGAAGCTCCTTCCGCACTACCGTCTTCACCGTGCGCAGGTTCACGCGGCCTCCCGCACGATGCGCAGAAAGGCGCGCGACAGGCTTGCCTCGCCGCTCCCCGCCACCACCTCGTCCACCGTCCCCTCCGCCACCAGCCGCCCCCCGGCGATGATCCCCACGCGGTCCGCCAGCAGCTCCACCTCGCTCATCTGGTGCGTGGAGAAGACGACGGCGCACCCCCGGTCGCGCGCATCCTCCACGAAGCGATAGATCGACTCGCCGCTCAGCACGTCCAGCCCCAGCGTGGGCTCGTCCAGCACCAGCGCGGGCGGGTCGTGCACCACGGCGCGGGCGATGGAGACGCGCTGACGCTGGCCGGTGGAGAGCTTGCCGCACAGCCGGTCCGCGAACTCCCCCAGCCCGAACGCCTCCACCACCGCCTCGATGCGCGCCAGAGCCTCCGCCGCCGGCACGCCGTGCAGGTCGGCGAAGTAGCGCAGGAGCTCGCGGGCGGTGAGGCGCGCGTACAGACCCATCGACGCCGCCAGGAAGCCGAGTCTGCGCCGCACCTCCAGCGGGTGGGTGCGCGCGTCGAACCCCGCGATGCGCGCCGTCCCCGACGACGGCTCCAGCAGCGTCGCCAGGCAGCGGAGCGCGGTGGTCTTCCCCGCCCCGTTGGCGCCCAGCAGCGCGTACACCTCGCCGCCTGGGACGCGCAGCGAAAGGTCGCGAACCGCGTGGAAGTCGCCGTACCGCTTGGTCAGCCGGTGAAGCTCGATCATCGCGCCAGGACGGATGGGAAATGGGGGGACGCGCGGAAGATACGACGCGCCCCTCGGCGCGGGCCAGTGCGGGAGGGCGGTTATGTGCTTGGAGGCAGTCCGTTCCAAACCATCTCGTGGTAGATGGCGTCCATCTCTTCCGGCGTGGGCCGGTCCGGGCGCCAGAGCCACCACCGGAGCAGCTCCGTGAGCGCCCCCGCGCAGAAGTGGCTCGCGATGGCCATCCGCTGCGGCGATTCGCCCGGGTTGAGCAGCGCGAGCCGGCCCGCGATCATCGCCTCCATGTGAGAGCGTCCCAAATCCCACAGCGCCTCGAGCTGGCCCGATGCGGCGACTGCGGCAATCGGCTCGCGGGCGTGGGCGACGTGCGCAAAGATCTCGGCCACCGGTGCCACGCGCCGCGACTCGGGCGAATCGATTTGGAGCCTCGCGGCCATCCACGCCATCACGGATTCGAAGTGGCTCAGCAGAAGGTCCTGCTTGCCGCGGAAGTGCCCGTAGAACGTGGCGCGGCCCACCCCCGCCGCATCGAGGACGTCCTGTACCGTGATCGACTCCAGGCTGCGCTCCTGCAGGAGCCGCATCAGCGCGTCGCCAAGCGCGCGGCGGGTGCGCACCACGCGCCGGTCCACGCCACGATTCCGTACAGCCGGGCCGGTGTTGTTCATGAACTCCCCTTTCGCCCTGACGCACGGGCCGAAGCAACGTAGAGTTGCACGGGTCCCCTCCTCAACCAGCAAACCGGAGACAGCCGTGCAGCGCGAAAATCTCAGCGGATGGGCACTCATCGCGGGGGCGATCGGCGGGGTGGTGACGATGGGCCTCCACCCCTCCGGCGGCGACCTGATGGCGTCGGGAGACGGAGCGGCCCACCTTGCCCGCGTCGCGCTGGCCACACACGCGCTTGGCATCGCGTCGTGCCCGGTGTCGATGGCCGGCGCCATCGGGCTCTCCCGGCAGATCGCGAACGGCCGCGCGCCATCACTCCTGCCGCTCGTCGTCTACGCGACGGCCCTGGTGGCGGCGCTGTCCGCGACGGTGAACAGCGGCTTGGTGGGTCCGAAGATCGCCCAGCGGATGATGGAGGCGCAAGGAATGAGGCTGGAGGCACTGAGCGCTCTTTTCCTTTACGTTGGCCTCGCGGGCCGGGCATTCTCGGGCGTCTTCATCGTCGCCTCGTCCGCCGCCGTGCTGCTCTGGTGCGCGCAGATCCTGGCCCGCAAGAGCTTCCCGCGCTGGCTCGGCGTGGCCGGCGCGGCGGTCAGCACGCTCACCCTCGCCGCGTACCTCTCCGGCCATGTCCGCCTGGACGTGCACGGCTTCGGCCTCCTCCTGTTCGCCCAGTCCGCCTGGTTCATCGCCGCGGGCATCGTCCTCATTCGCGGCACGCCGGAGCAGCGCCGCAAGCGGGCGTGAGCCGGGGACTAGTGCGACCCACGGGGACGTCGCTGGGTTTAAAGCGCTGGCGCATCGTGCGCGCGCAGGTGGAAGAACCGAGGATGAGGGCTGACTCGCACATTTTGACGCTTTACGCTGGTTGCCAGATCCGTCCCAGATACGAAAGATCGCGCTGGACGAGTACCTCGGGCGGGAACGCCGCTGCCGGGTTTGGTGCTGGACGTGACGGAATACACCAGTTCAATGGCGAAGAAAACGCTGTTCGACTACACGACCCACGGTTCGGGTACTGAACGAAAACTTAAGCGAACGGCATACCATGAATTATCTATTCCTTGTCCTCGCCGTCGCGCTGCACGGCGGTTCAGTCGGGACTGCGTTTCAACCGCTCTCCCCCTCGCGGCAGTCCGGCTGCCCTGCCGAGACGGCCCAGGGGCTTCGCGTGATGGAGCTGTTCACCAACACGGACCGTTACACGTCCTTCAAGAGCCAGCATCGCTTGCGCGCGAGCGACCGTATCCGTGGAGTCCAAGATGCCGCCGCGTGCCAGCGTCTGCGGGCGCTGCTCACCACACAGCCCCATGAACCGGGTGCCAGCCTCACGCCGGCGGGCATGGAGTTCTACGAGGACGCCAACTACTACTACGCGGTGCTACCGGCACCGGGCAGCCGATGCACGCCGAGCCGCGACCATGGGTGCCTTGCAACGCGCTGGCAGGCAGTCCAGGTGTTCGACCGCGAGTTCACTTTCATCGCGGGGGGGGCGGTCTAGCACTTGGCGTTTCCTTCAGGAAGTGAAAACGGAGGCACAGAGTCGTCCTCTGTGCCTCCGTTCTGTGCCTCCGCGTCTCCGCGTGAGACCCGCCGTTCCGCCTAGTTCCTCGGCGCGGCGGGCTGCTGCTGGATCAGCGCCTTGATCTCCGCGGGCGGATCGAACTGCGACGGCGCGATGGGATCGGTGCTGACCGATTTGATCGTCGTCGTGAGCTCCTGCCCCATCACCTGCGTAACGGTGCGGGTGGGCATCTTCATCCCGCCGAAGTCCTTGTAGTCCAGCATGTTCACGGTCGTCTGCATCCGTCCCATCTGCGACTCCTGCGTGGTCTGCATCTGCGACATCAGCCCGGTGGCGACGTCGAAGCAGGAGAAGACGGTGTCCTGCTGGGCCGACACCATGCGCACCCGGTAGCAGGGCTGCCCGTTTGCGGTGGAGCGCTCCATGGTCGTCATGGAGGGGAACTGAGCCGAGAGGTTGAAGCTGGCGTCGAAGTCGGCCTGCCGGGCGAGCTGCTGCAGCTCCTTGCCGTCCATGAGCTGCGCGCCGGTCATCGGATTTACGGACCAGCCGCGGGCGCCGTCGAAGCCGCTGCGCATGGAGCCCAGCCCCGGCATCTCCATGCTCATCACGAACTTGTTGGGGCGCGCGAACTTCATGTCCATCGTCATGGTGCCGGTCGGCATGGACATCTCGGCCACCACGTGGCGGAAGTTCTGCCGGGACGCCGCGCCCTTGCCGATCGCCTCCACGTACCGGTCGACGATCTGCTTGGCGGGCGGAAGGTCCTGCGCGGCGGCGCCGCGCGCGGAACCCGCGAGCACCAGCGCCGTGAGAGCCAGGGTACGGCCGAAGCTATGCTTCATGTGATTCCATCCAGGATTGCGAGTGTGCGCCCACTGCGGGCACGTGGGCCGGCGGCTGCCGGCACGGTCTGCGGGACGGCTCAGCGCGAGCCGGCACCCTTCTGTTCGTCGATCCACCTGAGCGCCGCCTCGAGCGCCGGGTCGCGCCCGGCCAGGAGCGCGGCGCGGGTGAGCGGCGCCGCCACGTCCGGCACCACGCCGGGCCCTTCCAGCCGGTAGCCGCCGGGGCCGAGGAAGTCCGCCACCGCGTGCACCAGCACGTCGCCGTTGGGGAGCTTCGTGGCCAGCGACGGCAGCGCCTGTCCCGCCGAGGGCGTTCCGAAGACGCGCGCGCGCCCCAGCTTCTGCAGCCCGCCGGCAAAGATCTCGGCGGTGCTGATGGAGAGCGCGTCGGTGAGCACCGCTACCGGCCCGGCGAAGGGGCGCACCGAAGCCCCCGCGCGGGTGGAGCGGCGCGGATTGGCCACGAACTGCAGCCGGTTCTGGCGCATGATCATGGTGCCGATGGTGTCGCGCCGCTCGGTGAAGTGCCCCGCCACTCCCATCGCCATCCCGCCCAGCCCGCCGAAGTTGCCGCGCATGTCGATCACGATGCCGTCCGCGCCGCGCAGCTCGTTCACCGCGTCGTCGATCTGCGCGGCGATCGCCGGGAACCAGTAGTTGAAGCGGATGACGCCCACCGATGCCCCGCCGGGCGCTCGCACCCGCTCGTGCTCCGCAGTCACGCGAATCGGGGGCAGGTTGCCGAACTGCGTCAACACCCCCGGCGCGGGGCGCAGCACCAGGCGCACGTTCCTCGCGCGGCCGCCCGCGTCCACGAAGCGCGCGGGGACCATCGTGCCCGCCGGGCCCATCAGCGCGGGAGCGATCGCGCTCCACCCGCGCAGCTCGCGCAGGCGCGGGTCCGTGCCGGCGGGGAGCTGCGCGAGCTTCCGCAGCACGCCGGCCGCATCCGTCCGGCCGATCCATTCCACGATCCACCCGGTGCGCACCCCGGCCTTCGCCGCCGCGCCGCCGGGGGCCACTCGCGTCACCAGGAAGTTCCCGTCCACCAGGCGAAGCTCCATCCCCGCATCGCCGTCGCCAGCCTCGCGCGTGCTCACGGTGCGCGTGAGCCCCGCCTCCACCTCGCCGGGAAGGATGTAGAAGTGCGACTGCCGCAGCCGCCCCAGCATTTCCTGGATGACGCCGCGAAGCTGTGCGTCGCTGGTGGCCGCCGCCGCGCGCGGGCGCAGCTCAGTGCGCACGGCGGGCCAGTCCACGCCGTTGAAGGTGGTGTCGTAGTGGGTGCGGTGGATCGTGGACCAGGCGGAGTCGAACGTCGCGAGCCGGGCCGCGGAGCCGGGCGCCTGCCCCTGTGCCCCCGCCGCGGCGAGGAGGGTGGCGGCCAGCGTGTAGATGATCTTCAAGGATGTCCTGTTGAATGACGCGGTCGACGTTGCCGCCTGCTCTGGGAGCTCAACGTCCGCGATCCGCCGCTACCGCCCGTACGATGTCGTCGATCCCCGGTTTCATGCGCGACGACGGCTGGCCGGAGCCGTTGGCGATGATGGCGAAGATCACCTCGCTCCCATCCGCCCGGGTCACGTACCCCGCCAGCGAGTCCACGTTGCCGATGTACCCCGTCTTCGCGCGCACCCGTCCCGGCATCTCCGTGAAGCGCGCCTGCAGCGACCCCTTGCCGGCGGACACGGGAAGCGCGTCGCGCACCATCGCCTGGCGCGGCGTGCGGCGCACGTACTCCAGCAGACGCACCAGGGCGCGCGGCGTCACCAGGTTCCCGGCAGAGAGGCCGGAGGCGTCGCGCAGCACCACATCCGCCGTGTCGATCCCCACGACGCGGGTCAGGAACTCGCGCTCCACGCGCAGCCCCGCCTCCCAGCTCCCCTCGCCGGCCACCTCGCGCGCCATCGCCTTCAGAAGCTGCTCCGCGAACCAGTTCTGGCTGCGGAGGAGGATCGGCTCGATGGCCTGCGGCAGCGGCGGGGAGCGGTGCTCCGCCAGCACCCTCGCCGTGCGCGAGGAGGAGCGCGCGGGATCGGACACCACGCGCACGGAGTCGATCGCCACCTCGATCCCGCGCCGCTCCAGCGTCTCGCGAAAGACGGTGCCGGCGTACTCGGCCGCGTCGGCCACCGCGAAGTGCTCCGTCTGCGGCGCCGTGCCGGCGGGGAAAACGCCGTACGCGCGCACGCCGTTGCCCCGGCCGCGCTCGAAGTCCAGCGTGTTGCGGGCCCCGGACTCGCCCATCGCCGCCGTGTTCTCCAGCGACACGTACGACGACTGCGGCTCCCAGGTGATGCGCGGGCGCGCGCCCGCCGCCGCGGCCTCGATGCGGAAGTCGATCGAGTTGTCGTTGAAGCCCAGCGCCGAGACGGGCGCGCCGTACCACCAGCGCGTGTCGTACGACTCCCAGTCGCCGCGCACGTGATCCGCGTCGAACCAGCTCTCGTCCGCCACCACGGCGCCCGCCACGCGCCGCACGCCGCGCGCGCGCAGCGAGTCCGCCAGCGCCTCCCACACCGCGGTGCGCGAGGGGAAGTAGCGGTCGGAGATCATCGGGTCGCCGCGGCCAAAGAGCACCAGGTCGCCCTGCAGCGTGCCGTCCTGCACCGGCCCGGTTCCGTACACCGTGGTGCGGAAGCGGAAGTCGGCCGGCAGGTGGTGCGCCGCGGCCGCGCTCACCACCAGCTTCAGGTTGGAGGCGGGGATGAAGTGCCGCTCCGCCTGCCGTTCGTACAGCACGCGCCCCGTGGCCGCGTCCTGCACCATGATCCCCCAGTGCGCCTGGCGGAGCGCCGGACGCTGCAGGATGGAGTCGATCCGCTCCGCAAGCGCAGATTGGGAGGTGGCGGCGGGGCGCGGGGGTGCTAGATTCCCGGCGGCGCGTTGCGGCGCGAGAAGTGCCACCGCCAGAACAGCCGTCGTGGCCAGCCGGCGCGGCGCGATGCAAGCGAGCAGAGAAGCAGTAGTCACGGCCTGGAGACGATGAACGAGATTCTGTTGGCGGACGACGACGATGCGCTGCGGTCGATGGTGACGGACGTGCTCACCTCGGCCGGCTTCACCGTGCGCGCCGTGGAGAACGGCACCCGGGCGCTCGCCGAGCTCCGGCAGCGCGCGCCCGACCTGGCCGTCCTGGACTACCGCATGGGAACGCCGGACGGCTTCGAGGTGTGCCGCCAGATCAAGACCGATCCGGGGCTCTCCTGGCTCCCGGTGCTCATCCTGACCGCGGAGCGCAAGATCGAGGACCGGCTGGGCGGCTTCGACGCGGGCGCGGACGACTACCTGGCGAAGCCCTTCGATCCGCGCGAGCTGGTGGCGCGCGCCACGGCCCTCCTGCGCCAGGCCGCCCGCGGCCGCGACCGCAACCCCACCACCGGGCTCCCCGGCGGCGAGGCGCTCTACATCGAAGTCGAGCGGCGGCGAGCGTCGGGTTCCCCTTTCGCGATCTGCTACTTCGACCTCGACCACTTCAAGCCCTTCGCGGACCGCTTCGGCTTCGCGGTGGCCGACGCGGCGATCCGCGAGGTGGGCGCCGCCGTGGCCGCCGCCGGCGATGCACCGGGCGTCTTCGTGGGGCACGTGGGCGGCGACGACTTCGTCCTCCTCTCCCCCCCCGACGAGGCCCGCGTCCGCGCCAAGGATGCCCAGCGCCGCTTCGCCGAGGCCCTGATCCCCCATCTGCCGGAGGAGGCGGTGGAGGCCGGCTCGTATTGGGGGCGCGACCGCTACGGCGTGGAGCGCTACTTCCCGGTCACCCGCCTCTCCGCCGCCGTCCTGCGCGTGGACCCGGCCAAGTGGATCTCGCTGGAGCACCTCGGCGAGCGCGTCGCGGAGCTCAAGCAGGACGCCAAGCAGGAGGGCGGCACCGGGATCGCGGAGGCGGATCTGGTTCCCTGAACAGCGGGCCTCACACAGAGACACAGAGGGTACGGAAAGAACAACGGAGAGAGCTTCTCTGCGGCTTGTGGTTCCCTCTGCGCCCTCTGTTTGATGCTTTTGAATGTAACCAGCGGATGATGCAAAGGAACAGAGGGCACGGAGATCCGGTCTCCGTGCCCTCTACGATTTCTACGCCGCCATGTTCACGCCATCAGCCGCGGAGCCGGGGCCTGTGGAGCGGCGAGGGTGGCGTTCGGATCGGGACGCGGGGCAGCGTGCCTCAGCTCGGGGAAGTCGTAGACGATCACTCCCTCCGGCGTCACGTCGCCCATCACGCGGAAGCCGTCCTCCATCGACTGGAGCACCTTTTCGGCGCGGGGGAGCGTCCAACCCAGGTCCTGCGCCACCATCGTCACCGTCAGGCGCCCGTTGCGCTGGGCGGCGAGGCGCAGCACGGGAAGCTGCAGGCTCTGCAGGAGCGCCTCGCGGCGCTGCTCGCGCGCCTCGTTCGCGGAGCGGCGGAGGAGGTACCCCCCCGCGCCCGCCATAATCGCAATCCCCAGCGGCACCACCTCGGTCATTGCCAGCCCCATGATCAGGAAGAACGCGGCCATCGCCCAGAGCACCCATGCGAAGCCGCGCTTCGCCCCGCCGTCGGAGAGCGCCGCGATCTCGGGAGCCGCCGCCTGGCCGGGGGAGCCCGGGGGCGCCGCGGGGGCCAGGTAGCCGCCGCGTCCCCACTTGAGCCCGCACTGGGGGCAGATCCGCTCCCCGCCGCGCAGCAGCAGGTAGATGAGCGCCCCGATCCCGCTGGTGACGACGGCGAGCCCTACGAGCACCAGGATGTGGGTGCCGGTGGCGAAGTACGACACGCTGGTGCCGTGAAAGCCGCAGCGCGGGCAGACGCGCACCGTGTCCAGCCCGTGCGACGTGTTCCGCGCCGCCACCGCCATTCCCGGGGCGCGCCCCACCATCGCCCCGCACTGCAAGCAGGAGGTGCGCCCTTCGGGGACGCTCGCTCCGCACATTTGACAGGTCATCCTGCGCTCCGGTAAGCCGCTTGCATCCTTGCCCGGGCCCGCGCCCGGAAGGGAACCGGCTTTGATACGACGCAGCGGGCTGAAAGATTCATCCGCCGCCCATCCGCTCCACAGACTCGGCCGAGGTGTCCGTGCCCGACTTTCGCAGCATTCTCCGCGCCGCGCTGGCGCTTACAGTCGTCGCCGCCCCGGTGCAGGCGCAGACCCCTAATGTAGTGCTCATTTCCATCGACGGCCTGCGCCCCGACGCCATCGCCGCATCGGGCGCGCGCAACCTGCAGCGGATGATGCGCGAGGGGGCGTACACGCTGCGCGCGCGAACCATCATGCCCAGCCGCACCCTTCCCTCGCACACCTCCATGCTCACCGGCGTCCCGCCCGAGGTGCACGGGATCAACTGGAACTTCGAGCAGGTGGAGAACGTGGGCACGGTGCAGGTCCCCACCGTCTTCGACCTGGCACAGGCCGCGGGAAAGTCGACGGCGGGGTTCTTTGGGAAGTCCAAGTTCCGCCACCTCCTCCGCCGCGACGCGCCACGCTTCCGTATGGCGCCGTACGGCAACGACCTGTGGTCCGCGCCGCGAATCACGCAGGAGGTGCAGGACTACCTCCGCCATCGCCGCCCGAACTTCGTCTTCGTGCACCTCACCGACCCTGACATCGCGGGGCACTCGGTCGGGTGGATGAGCGCCCCCTACCGCTTCGCCGTCCGCCGCGCCGATGCCGCCGTCGCCCGCATCGCCGCCGCCGCGAACCGCGCGTACAAGGGAAACGTAGTCATCATCGTCACCGCGGACCATGGGGGCCACGACCGCGACCACGGCACCGATCAGGACTTTGATGTGCTCATCCCCTGGATCGCCTGGGGTCGCAACGTCCGCCCCGGCGAGATTACCTCCCCCGTCAGCACCATGGACAGCGCCGCCACCGCCCTCTGGCTCCTCGGCGTCCCCCGCCCCGCCAACTGGACCGGCAATCCGGTGGAGTCTGCGTTCGGGACCCCGGTTCCATAACCCGCATCCGCAAATCCAAATCGGGAGCGGCAACGCTCCTTTTCAGCCCTTGTGTTTAGTTGGATCAAAGTGTACAGTGTGGACAGCTTCGAAGCAGACCCGAGTACCACCCTGAGGGAGAGACGAAATGCTGGCGCGGGGGATTGAGGCAGGGCGGGAGCATCAAGGGTGACGGAACTCGAGTTCCTGATTCTTCGTCGCCCTATGTCGCTTCAGGGGAACCGGGCGAATTTGCGAACCTGGAAGGAGTTCGTGGCCCGGC
Source organism: Longimicrobium sp. (assembly GCA_036389135.1). Taxonomy (NCBI): domain Bacteria; kingdom Pseudomonadati; phylum Gemmatimonadota; class Longimicrobiia; order Longimicrobiales; family Longimicrobiaceae; genus Longimicrobium; species Longimicrobium sp. The sequence continues at coordinate 57,235 of DASVQP010000124.1, read as the reverse complement.
GGGCCAATACGGCCTGGGGAGTTCGCCCCCCGATCCAGACGGGAGAGTTGCATCTTACGCTCGTGTACCTGTCTGGCGTGCAGCCGGCAGACGTAGACAATATCATCAAGCCGATCCAGGATGCACTCGTCGGTCTCGTGTTGTCGGACGACAGCTTGATCGTCGCCGTAGAAAGCCACAGGCGCTTACTCACAGGCAGCTTTGACCCAATGCGCCTTCCTCCACTTCTTCTCACGGGGTTGCTTACGGGAAGAGAATGTGTCTACGTAAGGCTGCGTGACGCGCAGCCCCTGGAGGAACTGCTATGAGGACCCAAACACGAGACGTCCACGACAGGAAGGTCTCCGAGATCGCCGCCAGGTACGCGGAGCAGGGTTATAGCGTGCGTGTGGAGCCGAGCACCGGCGAACTGCCTTTTGATCTCGGCAGCTACCGCCCGGATCTGCTCGCGGAAAAGGGCGACGAGCACTTCCTGATCGAAGTCAAGACCGGCAACAACCACATCTCGGTGGAACGGGTCCGCGAGCTGGCGGAAGAGGTAGGACAGCACCCGAACTGGCGCTTCCTTCTGGTGACCGCTGAAGACCTGGAGATCGGGGACACTCCCGCGGCTGCCGAACGGCTTCTCTCCTGGCAGGAACTGAAAGAACACGCGAGGACAGCGGGTCAGTTGCTTGAGCTTGGGCTGAGTGCCGCAGCCCTCCTATCGAGCTGGGCAGTCTTTGAGGGGCTCCTCCGGCACCAGGCGGAAAGAGCCCTTCTGCCGATCGAGCGTTTCGCGACGTCAGCGCTGCTGAAACACCTGTATTCGTACGGTGAAATCTCCATGGCTCAGTTCGACGAGGCTATGCAGGCACTTGAGATCCGGAACCGAGTTGCTCATGGTTTCGCGGCTGATGACGTCGAGGACGCCGCAGCTCGTCTTATGGCCCTGAGTCACCAATTGCTAAACGAATGGGGTCCGCGGAGCGCTGCAGCCTGACGAACAGATTCGACCACCACTTGCTCAAAGCAACACAAGGAGAAGGGCCGCGCCCCCACCCCGGGAGCGCGGCCCTTTTCACATCACCAACCAACGTTCAGACCGCCGCCAGCTCCTGCACGTTGTCGAGGTAGTACTCGAGGCCGAGGTGGGTGATCTGCTCCTCGCCCATCAGCCAGCGGAGGGTGTTCTTGAGCTTCATCTGCTGGATGAAGAGGTCGTGCTCCGGGTACAGGCCCTCGGCGGTCATTGGGCTCTTGAGGTAGAACGAGAGCCACTCCTGGATGCCGTGCAGCGAGCTGCGCGAGGCCAGGTCCAGGAAGAGCGCCAGGTCCAGAACGATGGGGGCGGCCAGGATGCTGTCGCGGCAGAGGAAGTCCACCTTGATCTGCATCGGGTAGTCCAGCCAGCCGCGGATGTCGATGTTGTCCCACCCTTCCTTGGCGTCGCCGCGGGGAGGGTAGTAGTTGATCCGCACCTTGTGGTAGAAGTTGCGGTACAGCTCCGGGTACAGCTCCGGCTGAAGGATGTGCTCCAGCACCGAAAGCTTGCTCTCTTCCTTGGTCTTGAACGACTCCGGGTCGTCCAGCACCTCGCCGTCGCGGTTCCCCAGGATGTTGGTGGAGAACCAGCCGTCCAGCCCCAGCATGCGGGCCTTGAGCATGGGCGCGAGCACCGTCTTGATGAGCGTCTGGCCCGTCTTGAAGTCCTTGCCGGCCACGGGCACGCCGTTCTGCTGCGCCAGCTCCACCATCGCCGGGAAGTCGACCGACAGGTTGGGCGCGCCGTTGGCGTAGGGGACGCCCTCCATCAGCGCCGCGTAGGCGTACAGCATGGAGGGCGCGACCTGGTCGTGGTCCTCGTCGATGGCGCGCTCGAACGCCTCCAGCGACTGGTGGATCTCACCCGGCTGGATGTACACCTCGGTGGAGCCGCACCACACCATTACCAGGCGGTCGCACCCCTTCTCTTCCTTGAAGCGGCGGATGTCCTCGCGCAGGGCCTCGGCCCAGGCGCGCTTGCTCTTGCCGGGCTTGACGTTGATCCCCTCCAGCTTCTTGACGTAGCGCTGGTCGAACGCCGCGGGCATCGGCTTGATCGTCTGGAGGAAGTCCTTGATCGGCTCGATGTGCTCCCACTTGTTGAGCACGCCCGCATTGAGCGCGCTCTCGTAGGCGTCCTGCGGGAACGGGTCCCAGGCGCCAAAGACGATGTCGTCCAGCCCGGCGAGGGGGACAAAGTCCTTGATCAGCGGGTGGCGGCCCTCGGTGCGCTTCCCCAGGCGGATGGTGCCCATCTGGGTGACCGAGCCGATGGGGCGGCTCAGACCGCGGCGGGCCAGCTCCACGCCGGCGATCAGGGTGGTGGAGACCGCCCCGAGGCCGGGGAGGAGAATCCCGAGGCGCCCCTCGGCGGGGCGCGGCGTGTACTGTTCGGTGCGCACGATATCGCTACCTGTTGGCGGGTGTGGAAGTCCGGTGCGGCCGCGTGGAAGCGGGGGCCGCCGGAGTTTGCAGGTGACGGTACACCCAGTAGATGCGGTACATCGCCGTGGCGTTGGTGAGGATGGCCATCGCCCAGATCACGCAGGTCAGCACGAGCCCCTGCCGCCACGACCCGAAGATCATGGTGGAGCCGCCCAGCAGGATGATCCGCTCGGCGCGCTGCATCAGCCCCACCTTGAGGTCGATCCCCAGCCCCTCGGCGCGGGCGCGCGTGTACGACACCATCAGCGAGCCGGCCAGCGCCAGCACCACCACGTATACCATCCAGGGCTCGCCGATGTTGCGGCCGGGGCCCAGGTACAGCGACATCACGCCGATGAGGACGACCACTTCGGCGGCGCGGTCCAGCGTGGAGTCGTAGAACGAGCCGAACTTGGTGGCGAGGCCTGCGCCGCGCGCGATGGCGCCGTCCACGATGTCCAGCAGCCCGCCCAGCAGCACCAGCGCCCCGCCCAGCCGTATGCCCCCCATGAAGTACGAGAGACCGGCCGAGCAGGTGACCAGGAAGCCGATGGTGGTCACCACGTTCGGGTTCACCCCCATGCGTCCGAGCGCGCCCATCGGCCGCTCGATGAGCGGCGCGATGAGGGGGCGGAGCGCGCTGGGCTGGAACTTCATCAGGCCGCGAGGCTCAGGACGGGAGGATGATGCGGCTCTGCTCCCCGGCCTCGACGCCCTTGGCGATCTCTTCCTGGATGCGGACCATCAGGCGGTCGAAGTTGGCCTGCGCGGAGGCGTAGCTCTGGTACACGGGCGAGACCTGCACCGTGCCGGCGAGCCGCTCGAACTCCTCCTGCTCCTCCACGGGCGGCTCGGTCCCCTCCTCCATCGCGCGGGCGAAGCCCATCTGCAGCTCGTTGAGCCGGTTGAGGCTCGCCACCAGCTCGCGATCATCCGACATCTGCGTGTTGGCGCGCTTGAACGCCTTGTACTGGTCGCTCTGCGCCACCAGGCGGCCGACTTCGCGCGCCTTCTCCCAGATCATTTCCATCCGTGCTGCTCCGTTGAAGTTTCCAGCTCGGCCAGGACGATGCGGTCGCGCCCGGCGAGATCCTTTTCCACGCGCGGGACGCCGAAGCCCCCCGCCGCGCGCACCAGCTCCGCCACTGCGGCGCCCTGATCGACGCCGATCTCCAGCGCCAGAAGCCCACCGGGGCGGAGCACACCCGGAGCGCCGGCCACCAATCGGCGGATCACCTCCAGCCCGTCCTCGCCGGCGAAGAGCGCGGAGGCCGGCTCCCAGTCGCGCACCTCGGTGTCGAGCGAAGCGCGCTCGGCGTTGGCGACATAGGGGGGGTTGGAGACGAGGGCGTCGAAGCGCTCGCCGGCCAGGGGGGCCAGCCCGTCGCCCAGGCGGAACTCCACGGGCGCATCGGGGGCGGCGAGGGCGTGGTTGGCGCGGGCCGCTTCCAGGGCGCCGGGCTCCACGTCGGTCGCCACCACGCGCTCGAACGGGCCCTCGGTGGCGAGTGCCAGGGCGATGGCGCCGGAGCCCGTCCCCACGTCGGCGGCGGCGAGGCCGGGGCGACCGGCCGCCCACTCCAATACGCGCTGGACGAGCTGCTCGGTTTCAGGCCGCGGAATCAGCACGCGCGGATCGACGCGGAGGCGGAGCTCGCGGAAGTGGGCTTCGCCTTCAATGTACTGCAACGGCTCGCGCTTCGCACGCCTCAGCAGCCGCGCCTTGAACTCCGCCAGCTCCTCCGGGCGCAGCGGCCGGTCGAACTGGAGGTAGAGGTCGAGCCGCTTCACCCCGAGCACGCCGGAGAGGAGCAGCTCGCCGTTCAGGCGCGCGTTGTGGAACCCCTTCTCCCCGAGAAACTCCGCGGTCCACCGCAGAAGCTCCATCACCGTCCAAACCCTGGGAGCGTTCACGCGGCGCGTTCGGACTGCGAGGCGAGCTTGAGGTTGTCCACCAGCTCGCCCACGTCGCCGTCCAGCAGCTGCTGCAGGGCGTGCGTGGTGTAGCCGATGCGGTGGTCCGTGACGCGGCTCTGGGGGAAGTTGTAGGTGCGGATCTTGGCGGAGCGGTCGCCGGTGCCCACCTGCGTCTTGCGGTCGCGGGCGCGCTCGGACTCCTGCTCGGCCACGCGCATGTCCAGCAGGCGCGAGCGGAGGACGCCCATCGCCTTGTCCTTGTTCTTGTGCTGGCTCTTCTCGTCCTGGCAGGTCACCACCAGCCCCGTGGGGAGGTGCGTGATGCGGACGGCCGAGTCGGTCGTGTTCACCGACTGGCCGCCGGGCCCGGAGGAGCGATAGACGTCGATCTTGAGCTCGCCCGGATTGATCTGCACGTCCACCTCTTCCGCCTCGGGAAGGACGGCGACGGTGGCGGCGGAAGTGTGGATGCGCCCCTGGTTCTCGGTGGCGGGGACGCGCTGCACGCGGTGCACCCCGCTCTCGTAGCGCAGGTCGCCGTACGCGTGCGGCCCGCGCACCACGAAGATCGCCTCCTTGTAGCCGCCCGACCCGCCTTCCGACGCCGAGAGCACCTCGATCTTCCACCCGCGGCGGTCGGCGAAGCGCTGGTACATGCGAAAGAGCTCGCCGGCGAAGAGGGCCGCCTCGTCGCCGCCGGTGCCCGCGCGCACTTCCACCACGGCGTCGCGGTCGTCCAGCGGGTCGCGCGGCATCAGGAGCCGCTTGAGCTCTTCGGAGAGACGCGCGGTCTGCTCCTCCAGCTCGGCGACTTCGGCGCGGGCCATGGCGGCCATCTCCGCGTCGTCGCCCTCTTCGGCCAGTGCGCGGGCGCCTTCCAGCTCCTCTTCGGCGGCGCGCAGGCGGGCGGCGGTCTCCACCGTCTGCGTGAGCTGCGCGTGCTCGCGCGAGAGGTCGCGCAGGCGCTTGGGGTCCGCGTGGATCGCGGGGTCCGCCAGCTGGTCGGAGAGGTCCTGGTAGCGGCGCTCGACTTCGCGGATGCGGTCGTCCATGGGGCGGTCTTCGAAGGTGCGGGTGCTGGGTTCGGGAACCGGCACTCGCGCGGCTTCGGGGCGGTGCTGTTACGGTCCGGATACTCGGAGAGCCGGGGCTGCTGTCCCCGGCTCTCCCTGTTCTGCGTGGGCGCTGCTTACTTCGCCGCCTCGCCGCCCGCGTAGCGCTGCCGGAAGCGCTCGATGCGCCCGGCGGTGTCCATCAGCTTCTGCTTGCCCGTAAAGTACGGGTGGCACTGCGAGCACACTTCCACCGAGATCTCGTCCGTGGTGGAGCGGGTCTGGAAGGTGTTGCCGCACGCGCAGCGCACCTGAGTCGTCTTGTAATTCGGATGGATGTCCGCCTTCATGATGCACCCGCTCCCTGTTCGGGGTACGCCGATCGCCGCTTCCTCCGGACGATCGAAAGCCTTGATAATAGCGGGATTGTGGGCAAAAGGCAACGGGCGCGGAGGGCCCTCACCCCCGCTCGTCGCCTCGCTGCCCCCTCGGTGCGTCGTGGCAATGATCGCGGCGCGCAGAGGGCCCCCTCCCCCCGGCCCCCTCCCCCGCCTGCGGGGGCGCAGGGCGGGTGAGGGGGAGAACTCCGTCTGCGCCGCACAGGTCCGGTAGGGGCGCGATTCATCGCGCCCGTGGCCGGCGCGGCTCCGCCCCTCGTCGCCGCACACCGTCACCTCGTAGGGGCAGCCCCGCGTGGCCACCGCGCCGCCGCCCGCCTTAGGCGCAGGCCCTACCATTCCCCACTCCCCATTCCCCATTCCCCATTCCCCATTCCCCCGCCCTTCAATCCAGCCCGTAATCCTGGATCTTGTACGACAGCGCGCGCACCGACAGCTCCAGGATCTCCGCGGCGCGGGTGCGGTTGCCGCCGCAGCGCTCCAGGGCGCGGGCGATCAGGGTGCGCTCCAGGGCCGGGAGGCGGCGCTTGACGGAGAGGTCGCTCTCGTCGTCGCGGACTTCGAAGAGTTCCTTGCCGCTGCGCACGTGCGAGGGGAGGTGCTCCTCGGTGATGCGGCCGCCGGAGAGGACGAGGGCGCGCTCCAGGACGTTCTCCAGCTCGCGCACGTTGCCGGGCCAGGGGTAGGCGGCCAGGATGGGGAGGACGCTCGCGGGGAGCTCCGGCGAGTCGATGTGCAGGCGGCGGGCGTGCATGCGCAGGAAGTGCGCGGCCAGGAGCGGGATGTCTTCCGGGCGCGTGCGCAGCGGCGGCACGTGGATCTGCACCACGTTGATCCGGTAGAAGAGGTCGTCGCGAAAACGCCCGCTCTTCACCTCCTCGATCAGGTCGCGCGCGGTAGCGGCCAGCACGCGCACGTCCACCGCGCGCTCGCCCGTGCCGCCCACGCGGCGGATGGTGCGCTCCTGCACCGCGCGCAGGAGCTTCACCTGGAGCGCCAGGGGGAGCTCGCCGATCTCGTCCAGGAAGAGGGTGCCGCCGTCGGCTTCCTCGAAGACGCCCTCGCGCGCGCGGTCGGCGCCGGTGAAAGCGCCCTTTTCGTGGCCGAAGAGCTCCGACTCCAGCAGGTTTTCGGGAATGGCGCCGCAGTTGACGGCCACGAAGGCGCGCGCGCTGCGCGGCGAGGAGCGGTGGATGGTGCGGGCGATGGCCTCCTTACCGCTCCCGCTCTCGCCGGTGATCAGGACGGTCGAGGGGAAGGGGGCCACGCGGCCGGCCAGCTCCAGCACCTCGCGCATCCCCGCGGAGCTGCCGACCACGCCCTCGGTGCCGGTGAGCTGGCCGACTTCCTTGCGCAGGCGCGCGACCTCGCGGCGCAGCTGCTCGCGCTCCTCGGCCTTGCGGAGGGTGAGGATCACCTCGTCCGCGTTGAAGGGCTTGGAGATGTAGTCGTACGCGCCGCGCCGCATCGCCTCGACGGCGGCGTCGATGCTGCCGTAGGCGCTCATCATGATGACGAGCCCGCCGCCGCCGGCCGCCTTGTAGCGCTCCAGGAACTCGACACCGCCCAGGCGCGGCATGCGCACGTCGCACAGGATGAGCTCGGGGTCCTCGGCGGCGGCGGCGCGCAGGCCGGCCTCGCCGTCCTCGGCCACCTGCACCTGGTAGCCCTCGTCGCGCAGGATCAGGAGAAGGGTGTGGCGCAGCCCCGCCTCGTCGTCGATTACCAGCACCCTGCGGTTGCTCACGTTTCGGCCTGGACGGTGGGGAAGCAGACGGAGAAGACGGCGCCGCCCCCCTCCGCGGAGGAGGCTTCGATGCGCCCCCCGAATTCTGCCACGGTGCTGGCGACGATGGCAAGCCCGAGCCCCGTTCCCTCGCCCGGCGCGCGGGTGGTGAAGAACGGGTCGAAGATGTGCTCGATGTTCTCGGCCAGGATTCCCACCCCCGTGTCCGAGATCACCGTCCGCACGATCGGCGTGCCGGGCTCGATGCGCGTGGCGTCGCGCACGGACGCGAAGCGCGGGCGGCGCAGGTGCGCGTAGGTGATCCCCGGCGGGTCGTCCGCGCGGCGCGAGGGGATCGGGCGGTCGATGCGGTACTCCTCCACGATGGTCCTCACCACCAGCTTCCCGCGCCTGTCCATCGCGTTGCAGGCGTTGTCCATCAGGTTGAGGAACAGCTGGTCGAGGAGGTGCGGCTCGGCCACGATCGTCGTGTCGCCGGGATCGAGCTTCATCTCCACCTCCACCTCGCCCAGCCGCTCCTGCGCGCGCAGGAGGCCGAGCACGCGGCGCAGCGACTCGTTGACCTCCACGGGCTCGCGGTGCGCGGGGGCGGGGCGGGAGTAGTCCAGCAGGGCGCGGACGATGCGGTCGATGCGCCGCGCCTCGCGCTCCAGCCCGTCCACCAGCTCGGCCTCCGCGCCGCGCTTGCGCAGGAGCGAGGTGTAGCCGAGCACGGCGCCCAGCGGGTTGCCGATCTCGTGCGCCACGCCGGCCGAGAGGCGGCCGATGGAGGCCAGCTTCTCCGCCTGCACCAGGTCGCGCTGCGTGGCAAGGAGGATGCGGTTGGTCTCGTCCAGCGAATGGACGTTGTGCGAGAGGCGTTCCTGGTTCTCCAGGAGCTGGTCGGTCATGCGGTTGATGGCGCCGGCGAGCGCCGCCATCTCCCGCGTGTCGCCCAGGGGAACGCGGCGCTCGTAGTCGCCCCCCGCGATGGCCTCCGCGGCTCCGACTGCCTGCGAGATGGGGCGCATCACGTGGCGCTGGATCAGGTGGCTTCCCAGGAAGACGAAGGCGAGCACGTCCACCGCCAGGAGGATCCACACCAGGAGGCTGGAGTTTGGCGCGGCCACGCGGACCACGGTGAGCGTCCAGACGGCCAGTAGGAGCGCGGCGCCGCACAGGAAGGCGAGGCTGAAGAGGATCTCGCCACGCAGAGAGCCCCGGCGCTTTTCGCCGGGGCTCTGCACGGTGCCCTCTCCCGGCTCGTCGCGGGCGCGCCGCCCGGCGGGGGTGCTCAGACGTCCACCGGCTCGGGCGGACGGGCGGTCTGCTTCTTTCGCGCGTCGCCCTCGAACGCTTCCTTTTCCACGAAGTGCCAGAGACGGTCCACCACCGTCCCGATCGGCTCGTCGATGCGGATCATCCCCTCGCCCATGACCTGCTCGAGCGACCTGCGCAACGCGTGCTTGCTCACCGGCTTCCTCATGGCTTCCCCTCCCAGCGTGAGTGCTTGCTCTTCTGACCGCGGGCCTGCGTTCTGATGGTAACACCCGCGGGGGGGGTGGGGGAAGGCGCGGGCCCCCTCCCCCGCTCGTCACCTCGCGGCCCCTCCCCCAATAACTACCTGGGGGAGGGGCGTACGCACAGATCCGCCCGTGTCGCGCGCATCCGGTAGGGGCAGACCTGCGTGTCCGCCCTCCCTTGCCTCGTACCTGCCGCCCGCGTGTATCGCAGGACTCTATTCCGCGTTCGCGGAGTTCAGGATCACTATCTTCTGCCAAACCTTTGCGGAGAGGCCGGTCGTCAGCGTCTCGACTTCGTCGACGGCGGCGAGGACGACGGGGTCGTCGAAGTTCTGGGCGTAGAGGGCGGCGAGCTTGCTGTTGAGGGCCAGCATCTCCGAGCAGTAGTCGAGGTAGCGGGAGAGCTCGTAGCGGCTGAGGGTGCGGCGCGGGGAGGAGGGCGTGTCGCTGCCCACGTTGACCAGGGTGCCCGGATCCTTGGTGAGCTGGTGCATGTCCACGATGTGCGCCACGGCGCGCAGGTCGCGGATGAAGCGCAGTGCCCGGTGGCGCTTGACCCGCGCTTCGGCGCTCGCCAGGAAGTAGACGGCGGCGCCCAGCAGGATCACGTCGTTGATGGCGCTCTCGGTCGTCTGGAGGAGCTCCACGATGGTGAACCCCCGGGCGGGCGTGTCGATGCGCAGCACCAGCGAGACGAGCGCGATCGCCAGGAGCGCGATCGCCGCCCATCCGCCAACCCGCAATGGCAGGTGGGGGCGCGCCACCCAGCGGAGCTGCTCCCCCGTCGCTTCGGCGATGCGCAGGAGGTCGGCCGAGAGACGCTCGAGGCCGCTGCCGGGGAAGCGCTCGTGGATGCGCGTGCGCAGGGCGCTCACGGTAGCGATGATCTGCTCGGGGCTGAGCTGGGGGCCGGGGTGGCGGCCGGTCGCGAGGCGGGGCATGGCGGACATGTGCGGTTACCCGCGCAAGCGGGCGGCGAGGCGCTCCGCGGCGCGGGCGCAGACTGCCCACATGGTGAGCGTGGGGTTGACGCCGTGGCACGAGGGGAAGACGGCCGTGCCGAAGACGTGCAGCCCGGGCGTGTCGTGGACCTCGAGATCGGGATCGACGACCGAGGTGGCGGGGTCGTGGCCCATCCGGCACCCGCCCAGCTCGTGGCTGCTCACCACGCCGGCGAAGCGGGGCCCGCGCCAGGTGCGGGCAGCGCCCATGGCGCGCAGGATCTTCTCCGCCTCGCCTTCCATGAACTCCGACATGCGGTGCTCGTTGGGCTGCATGTCGTAGGTGATGCGAAGCAGGGGGAGCCCCAGGCCGCTGCGGTCGCGGTGGCGAGGGTCCAGCTCCAGGTAGTTGGCGTGGTACGGCAGCGTGTCCGGCTGCAGGCGCACGGCGGCGACGTGCTGCCACTCGCGCAGGTGGTCGCGGTACGGGCGGCCCCACGAGCGCACCTCCGGCGGGAGCGCTTCGCGGCTGATCTGGATGGGGAGGCGCTGGTTCTCCACGTTGGGCGCCGCGCCGCCGATGAAGCCGTGCGCCGCGGAGTCGAAGCCCGCGGAGATGTAGTCGTCCAGGCTCCACATCTGCGCGGCGGGGCCGGTGTGGGCGTTGAAGACCACGCCGGGGAAGTGGCCCGAGACGTCCGACCACAGCTTGCTCATGACGTGCTTCCCCACCTGCCCCGCGTCGTTCCCCACCCCCTTCGGATGCCGCGTGCTCCCGGAAAGCAGCATCAGCCGCACGTTCTCGAATGTGTAGCTGCACAGGATCACCGTGCGCGCCTCCTGCACGCGCGCGGTGCCGTTGGCGTCCACGTACTCCACGCCGCTTGCGTGCCCGTCGCCGTCGGTCAGCACACGGAGGACCCGACAGTGGGTGCGCAGGTCGAAGTTGCCGGTGGCGAGCGCCTGTGGGACCCAGGTCTGCCCCGGGTGCCAGCGCTCGTCATTGAAGGGGCCGAAGCCGCCGCTCCACGCGCAGTAGGTGATGGCAGGATTGCCGTTGTACGGCTCGCTATTGACGGCCACGGGGGTGGGGTACGGATGCAGCCCCAGCGCCTCGGCCCCCTGGCGGAAGAGCTCGCCCATGCGAAAGGGGCGCACCGGCGGCAGCGGGTACTCGCCGGCGCGCGGCACGAACGGGTTGGCGCGCGCGTCGCCCGCGACGCCGATGTGCTGCTCCAGCGCGGTGTAATAAGGCTCCAGCTCGTCGTACAAGACCGGCCAGTCGGCCAGCGTGTGCCCCTCGGGAAGGAGCCGGTCCGCGCCGGTCTCGCGCAAGTGGGAGAGGAAGCGGAAGTGGTGCGGATGGCAGCGACGGAGCGCACCGCCCCAGTGGATGACGGAGCCGCCCACGCCGTTCATCATCCGCCCCAGGGTAAAGGTGGCGGGGCGGGTGGGCTCGTTCTCGTTGCGGCGCCAGCGCGGCGTCTCGGCCAGGAACTTGGGGCCCATTCCGCCGCGGCAGTAGTACGACGACCCCAGCTCGTCCGGCACGAAGTCGCGCTTCGTGCGCCAGGGGCCCGCCTCCAGCCCCACCACGCGCAGCCCCGCCGCGCAGAGGATGGACGCCGCCATCGCCCCCGCAGCGCCCACGCCCACCAGCACGACGTCGGCGGCGCCGGCGGGGGGCTCGGCGCCGCGCTGCGGATCGTAGCCGGGGATCTCCACCGGCTCGCGCGGGCCGCCGTCCAGCGAGTAGCCCACGTCGGCCAGCGACAGAATGATCCCGTTCTTGGTGGCGGGCTCGGTGGCGAGGTTCTCCTCCGCCGTGTTCTCGAACCAGACGCCCGGGTGCCCCAGGAAGCGCCATCCCGCCTTCCCCCGGTTCCCGCCGTACGCGGGGTCGGCGAAGAGCCCTTCCTGCAGGTGCTGCCGCAGCATCGCAAAGAAGTCGCGCGGCGGCGGCACGTGGAAGCCGTCCAGCGTCCCCGCCTCCAGCTCGGCCAGGAGCGCGTCCTGCTCGGCGGGCGCGCACTCGGCGAAGGGGCGGTCGTGGCGGCGGCAGGCGACGCGGTCGAAGCTCGCCAGCCCCACGCGGTACTCGTCCACGCGGTCGCGGTAGGCACCGGCGAGCGCGCGGTCCAGGTACGCGAGCACGCCCAGCTCGGCGGCGCCCGGGCCATGCTCGTCGGCCGGAAACATCCGCTCGAAGATCGCCGCCGCGGTGCGCGCCTCGTATGGGTTGAGCGCGAGGAGCGCGGGGTCCGCCGGGCCGGGGTACGGCTGCACGGCTACGCGGCGGCGACCGTGTTGCGCAGCACGCCGATGCGCTCGATCTCCGCCTCCAGCACGTCGCCCGGCTTGAGCCAGGTCTGCGGATCGAGCCCCATCCCCACGCCGCTGGGCGTGCCGGTGGAGACCACGTCGCCCGCCTCCACCGTCTGCCCGCGCGAGAGCACGGCGATGATGGTGGGGATGTCGAAGACCAGGTCGCGCGTGCGGCTGTCCTGCATCGTCTTTCCGTTCACCCGCAGCGAGAGAGCGAGATCCCCCGCGTCCGGCAGCTCGTCGGCGGTGACGATGCACGGGCCCATGGGGCAGGTGCCGTCCAGGCTCTTCCCCTTGAAGAACTGCTGGTGCCGGTTCTGGAGGTCGCGCGCCGAGATGTCGTTGATGACGGTGTAGCCGAAGATGTAGCCGAGCGCGTCTTCCCTGGCGATGTTCTTTCCCGTGCGACCCAGCACGAAGCCAAGCTCCACCTCCCAGTCGAGCTGCGTGGTGATCGCGGGATCGAGCGGGATCTCGGCGCCGTGGCCGATGACGGTGGTGGGGGACTTGGTGAAGAAGACGGGGTGCTCGGGGAGCTTCTCCGGCAGCCCCTTCGCCCGGGCCGACTCGTACGCATGCTCCGCGTAGTTCATCCCCAGGCACACGATGTTCTTGCGCGGCCGCGGGATCGGCGCGAGAAGCCGCACGCGCTCCATCGGGAGGACGTCGCTCGCGGCTTCCACGGCGGCGCGGGCGTCGTCCAGCCCCGCTTCGCCGCGCTCGATCAGCGACAGCATGTCCGCCGCGACCGTCCCCAGGTCCACCACTCCGCCCTCGACGAGCGCGCCGATCCGCGCGCGGCCCTCTGCTTCGTACGTCACCAGCTTCATCGGGTGCTCCGGTTGTGTGGGCCCTCTCCCCCAGCGTCGCTCCGCGACGCATCCCCCTCCCCCAAAACTGCCTGGGGGAGGGGGAGGTTGGAAAGGGTTGGTGCGGTGTTCTCTTCTACGCGGTTACGTGGGCTACGGTCTGCGGGCCCTCGGGCAGAACGGCGACGCGGGCGGCGGGGCCGTAGCGGTGGAGCAGTTGGCTCAGGGTCGCCTCTATGTCGGCGCTGGGGATGAGCATGGCGGAGCGCACGGTGTCCGGCGGCAGGGCGGAGAAAAGGTGCACCTCGGCGCGGCGCTGCACCAGCGCTTGACACTGCGCCTGCCACTGGTCGTGCATCTCGAAGCCGGGCTCCTCGATCATGCGCAGGAGGTCTTCGGCGGACTCGCGCATGCGCAGGAGGTCCTTGAAGCTGCCGTGGTCGGGAAGGCCGTCGCTGCACTCGGCGGCGACGACGATGGCGCCGCCGGGCTTCACGATGCGCGCCGCGGCGCTCATCCCCTTCACCGCCTGGTAGACGCTCTGGTCCAGCGGGTAGCCGCTGTTGGTGGAGAGGACGACGTCGAAGGCGCGGTCCACCGCGCGGGTGGCGTGGCGCGCCACGAAGCGGCACGCTTCCTGGTGCGCCTGCAGGTAGTGGCCCGCCCAAACGCCCGTGATCTCGCGTTGCGGATTGATGGCGACGTTGACCAGGAAGTGCGGCGGAGCCATCGCCACCGCCGCGCGGATCTCCTCCTGCACCGGGTTCCCCTCCAGCCGCGCCCAGGTGGAGCCCGGGTCGCCGATCATGCGCGCGCTGTGGAGGTGCTTGATGGTGCGGATCCCCGCCAGCGCGGGGATCACCCCCTTGGGGCCGCCGCTGAAGCCCGCGAAGAAGTGCGGCTCCACGAAGCCCGTCACGATCCGGACGTCCGCCCGCAGCCACTCGTCGCTCACCCACACCTCGCCGCCGAGTGGGGTGTCGCCCACGCGGGTGAGCCCCGCCTCCGCAAAGGCGTCGTGGTTGACGATGCGCACCGTGCCCACGATGTCCGCGCCGAGCATCGTCACCAGCTCGTCGCGCGTGTTGGGGCGGTGCGAGCCGGTGCCGTTCAGGATCACGAAGTTTTCGCGCGGCACGTGCGCCAGCTCCGCCATGATCCAGGGGACCAGGCGCTCGCTGGGCGTGGGGCGCGTGATGTCCGAGATGGAGATGGCGACGGTGGACCGCTCCGTGGCCAGCTCGCGCAGCGGCGCCGCGGCGGTGGGAGCGCGCACGGCTTCCAGGAAGGCCGCGTGCTCGTCCCGCAGCCCCGGGAGCTCGTGGGGCGAGATCACCACCGCGTCGTCGGGGACGGCCACCTGCAGCCGGCCGCGGCCGTAGGCGAGCGAGACGCGCACGGCTACTGCGGCGGCAGCGGGGCGGCGGCCGAGCCGTACGGCATCATCCCCTCCGTGGACCCATCGCCGTAGCTCACGTAGACGGTCTTTTTGCGGAAGTAGTGGGCGTAGCCGTGGTGTCCGTCGTCGCCGCCCATCCCGCTGAGGCCGTAGCCGGCGTGGAAGCCCTGGAACTGCTCGGGCCCGATCTTGTTGATGTACACCTCGCCGCAGCGCAGCCCCTTCACGGCGCGCATCATCTTCTTGAGGTCGCTCGTGAAGAGGTAGGCGCTCAGGCCGTACGGCGTGTCGTTGGCGAGCGCGATCGCCTCGTCGAAGTCGTCGAACGCCATCACCGGCGACACGGGGCCGAAGACCTCCTGCTGCATGATCTCCATGTCGTTGCGCACCCCGGTGAGCACGGTCGGCTGGTACCAGAAGCCGCGACCGAACTCGCCGCCCTCGGGACGCCGGCCGCCCAGCACGACCTCCGCCCCCTGCTGGCGAGCACGCGCTACCATTTCGTCCACTTTGACCACTTCGGCCTCGTTGACCTTGGGGCCCAGGTCGATGTCGGAGCGCATGGGGTCCCCTATGCGCAGCCCGCCGGCCAGGGCGACGTAGCGCTCCAGGAAGCGGTCGAAGACGCTGCGGTGGACGTACGTGCGCTCGTTGCAGGTGCACACCTGGCCGCAGTTCACGAAGCGCGCGTGGATGGCGTGCCGCACGGCGAGCTCCACGTCGGCATCCTCCATCACGATGAAGGGCGCCTTGCCGCCCAGCTCCAGCGAGACGACGGTGATGTTCTCGGCGGCGGCGGCCAGGATCTCGCGGCCGGCGCGCACGGAGCCGGTGACCGTCACCAGGTTGGTGTTGCGGTCGCGGACCAGCGCGTCGCCCACCTCACGCCCGGCGCCCGTCACCACGTTGACGACGCCGGGCGGCAGCCCCGCCGCCTCGCAGATGCGGGCCAGCTCCAGGGCGCTGAGCGGAGTGTCTTCGTGCGGCTTCACCACGATGGTGTTCCCGGCCATCAGCGCCGGCGCCACCTTGCGGGCGAAGAGGGCCGCCGGGTAGTTCCACGGGATGATGGCCGCCACCACGCCGTAGGGAACGTTGCGGATCCAGATGTCCTCGTCCGGCGCGTCGGAGGGAAGGATCTCGCCGGCGGGGGCGCGCGCAAAGGAGGTGAAGTAGTCGAAGAAGCCCGCCGTGCCGCCGATCTCGCCGTGCGCCTCCACCAGCGGCTTCCCCTGCTCGCGCACCACCACGCGCGCCAGCCGCTCGGCGTCCGCCTCGATCGCCCTCGCGATGCGGGTGAGGTACGCGGCGCGCTGCACGCCGCTGAGCGCTTCCCAGGCGGGCTGCGCGGCGCGGGCCGCTTCCAGTGCGGCGCGGGCGTCGTCGCGCGTCCCCTCCGGCACCTCGGCGAACGCTTCGCCGGTGGCCGGGTTGACCACCGGCCGCACCGCGCCGCCGGCGGCGCCGCGCCACTCCCCGCCGATCCGCATCGCGTGGCTTTCGAGACGTGCTTCGGACTGCATCTGCTTTCCCTTTGGTCAGGCGGCGGTCCAGCCGCCGTCGAGTACGATGGAGGTGCCGGTCACGAACGCCGCGTCGTCGGAGGCCAGGTAGAGCGCGGCGGCGGCGACCTCTTCGGGCGTGCCCAGGCGGCCCATCGGCTGGCGGGCTTCGAGGGCTGCGCGCGCTTCGGCCTTGTCTTCGGCGCCGGCCAGCAGGCGCTCCACCCAGGGCGAGTCGACCGTGCCGGGGCAGACGCAGTTGACGCGGATCCCCTGCTTCACGAAGTCCATCGCCACCTGCCGGGTGAGCGCGATGACGGCGCCCTTGCTGGCGCAGTACGATGCGCGCTTCGGCACCCCTACCATCCCCGCCACCGAGGCGGTGTTGACGATGGCGCCGCGCCCCCGCTTCACCATGTGCGGCAGCGCGTACTTGCACCCCAGGAAGACGCTGCGGACGTTGACGGCCATCACGCGGTCCCAATCCTCCGGCTCGCACTCCACGGCGTCGGTGGTGGAGCCGATCCCCGCGTTGTTGCACAGGACGTCGATGCGGCGCATCTCGGAGATTATCCGCTTGATCATGCGGCGCACCTGCTCCGGCTCGCTCGCGTCCACCGTGTGCGGCAGGCAGAGCCCGCCCTCGGCGTGCACCATCGCAGCGGTCGCCTCCGCCGCGTCACCGTCGAGGTCCGCGGCCAGCACGCGGGCTCCCTCGCGCGCGAAGAGGAGCGCCATCGCCCGCCCAATCCCCGATCCCGCGCCCGTGATCACCGCCGCCTTGTTGTCTAGCCGCACGCCGCCTCTGGTGTTGGGATGGTGCGGGGGCCCTCACCCCCGTCTCGTTACACCCGACTGCCCCCTCTCCCGATAACAGGAGAGGGCTGCGCCCTCCTGTCATCGAGAGAGGGGGCTGGAACTCCGCGCGCCGCACCAATGTCTCGTAGGGGCGCGATTCAACGCGCCCACCCTTGCCCTCGTCTCGACCATTTCGCAACGCACAAATCCCGTAGGGGCCGCCCCACGTGGCTGCCCGTGCTTTCCGCCACGCCGTACCTGCCCCTATGGCCCGTGCCGCTCGACGCGATACCGCTCCACCGTTTCGGGGTTCAGGACGACGCCGAGGCCGGGGCGCTCGGGGAGGGCGATGGTGCCGTCGGGGCGCACGGTGAGGGGCTCCTGGAAGAGCTCGGTGCGGAGCGGGTTGGGGTTCTGGTCCAGCTCCAGCCAGCTTCCGTTGGGGATGGAGGCGATGAAGTGCATGTTGGCGATCGCCGCCACCGCGGACGAGAAGTTGTGCGGGATCACCGGAAGGCCGTAGGCGTGCGCCAGCGCCGCGATCTTGCGCGTCTCCGTGATGCCGCCCGACCAGATCACGTCCGGCTGCACGATGTCCACCGCGCGACGCGAGATCAGCTCGCGGAAGCCGGGGAGCGACGACTCCGTCTCGTAGCCGGCCACCGGCGTGGTCACCCGGTGCGCCACCAGCGCGGAGCCCTCGATGTCCTCCGTCCCCACCGGCTCCTCAAGCCAGTAGATGTCCTGGTCCTTGACCGCTTCCATGAAGCGTAGCGCGAGCGACGGGGTCCACGCGTTGTTGGCGTCGATCGCCAGCTTCACTTTGGGCCCCATGGCGGCGCGCGCGGCCCGGACGCGCTCCACGTCTTCCTCGAAGCTGACGGTGGCGTAGTCCGGCGCGTTCATGTCCGGCAGGGGGTTGAGGAGGGCGTCAGGCTGGCGGCCCACCTTGATCTTGATGCAGCCGAAGCCCCGCTCCGCGTAGCCGCCCACCTCCTCCGCCAGCGCCGCCGCATCCTTGTCCGCCGCGTAGAAGCCGGCGGAGGCGTACACGGGCAGGTGGTCGCGGTAGCCGCCCAGCAGCCGGTAGAGCGGGGTGCCCGTGGCCTGCCCCACGATGTCCCAGAGCGCGATGTCCACGCCGGAGATGGCCTGCATCAGCATCCCGCGGCGGCCGCGCTGGTGGGCGCGCGACGCCATCATCTGCCAGAGCCGCTCGATGCGGAATGGGTCCTGGCCCAAGACGGTGCGCTTCAGCTCCCCGATGATGAGCGATTCGGTGCTCTCCAGGAACCCGCCGTACGCCGCCGCCTCTCCCAGCCCCACGATCCCCGCGTCGGTGTGCACCTGCACCAGCAGCGTGGGGCGCGACGGCATGTAGTGGATGGCATCCGCCATCGCCACGTCCATCGTGTAGTGCAGCTTCAGGGTGGTGACGTCGGTGATGATCAACGGCGTGCTCCGGGTGCGTTTGGGCCGGCAACGGTGACAGGGTGGGCACGGGCAGCCACGCGGGGCCTGCCCCTACAAGGATGTGCGCGACCCGCGGAGATCCCTGCGAGCCTCCCCCCTCTCTCGATAACAGAGGCGCCAGCCTCTCCTGTTATCGGGAGAGGGGGGCCGGGGGGGTGAGGGCCTCCACGCTCGCCCCGTCCGACGCGGAGCAGACGTAGACGCGCGGCTCCAGGCCGGCGCGGGCGCGGTACTCGTCCGCCACGGCGCGCGCGAAGTCGGGGGCGGCGTCGGCGCGCACCAGGGCCACGGCGCAGCCCCCGAAGCCGGCGCCCGTCATGCGCGCGCCGTAACAGCCGGGGTGCGCCTGCGCCAGCTCCACGATGGTGTCCAGCTCCGCGCGCGAGACCTCGAAGTCGTCGCGGAGCGAGGCGTGGCTGGCGTCCATCAACCGGCCCACGGTGGCGGCGTCGCCGCGCTCCAGCGCGCCGGCGGCCTCCACGGTGCGCGCGATCTCGGTGACCACGTGGCGGGCACGGCGGCGCATCACCGGCTCCATCTCGCCGCCGCGGGCCTCGAAGGCCTCCGGCGTCACGTCGCGGAGGGCGCGGACGTGCAGGACGCCGGCCGCCTGCTCGCAGTGCCGCCGCCGCTCGTTGTACGCCGAGTCCACCAGCCCGCGGCGGGTGGCGGTGTCCAGAATCACCACCGAGGTCCCCGGCGGCAGGGGGACGGCGCGCGTATCCAGCGAGCGGCAGTCGATCAGCAGCGCGTGCCCCGCGCGACCCGAGGCGGAGATCATCTGGTCCATGATCCCGCAGTAGACCCCCACCCACTCGTTCTCCGCGCGCTGGGCGAGCTGCGCCATCTCGCGCGGGTTCCAGTCGAAGCCAGCCATCGCCGCGAAGGCGCGCGCGGTGGCCAGCTCCAGCGCGGCGCTGGACGAGAGGCCGGCGCCGATCGGCACGTCCCCCGCGGTGACGCCCTCCCAGCCCACGAGGCCGCGGTCCTTTTTCTGGAGCGCCCACGCCATCGCCTGCAGGTACTCGATCCACCCGTTCCCACTGCTGGCCAGATGGCCGATGTCGAACGACCGCTCCTCGTCGAAGTCCAGCGAGTGGACGGAGACGATGCGGTCGGTGCGCGGGCGGAGGGCGATCCACACGGCGCGGTCGATGGCCATGGGAAGGACGAAGCCCTCGTTGTAGTCCGTGTGCTCGCCGATCAGGTTCACCCGTCCGGGCGCGCGCACCACCGCGGCGGGCGGCTCGCCGAAGCGCTCCTCGAACGCCCGCACCACGGTGGCCTGGAGGGAGTCGTTGCTCGTCATGTGCGGGTCAGGGTGCGGCGTAGCCGTGCGGGTGCGACCGGTGCCAGGCCCAGGCGCTCTCGATGATGTCGCGCAGCTCCGGGTGGCGCGGCGCCCACCCCAGCTCCGCGCGGATGCGATCGCTGGCGGCCACCAGCACCGCGGGGTCGCCGGGGCGGCGCGGGCCCACGCCGGCGGGGATGGGGTGGCCGGTGACGGCGCGGGCGGTCTCGATCACCTCGCGCACGCTGAAGCCGCGGCCGTTCCCCAGGTTGTAGGTGCGGCTCCCCTCGTCCAGCGCGTGCAGCGCCAGCACGTGCGCCTGCGCTAGGTCGCTGACGTGCACGTAGTCGCGCACGCAGGTGCCGTCCGGCGTGTCGTAGTCGTCGCCGAAGACCATCACACGCTCACGCTGGCCCAGCGCCACCTGCAGCACCAGGGGGATCAGGTGCGTCTCCGGGTCGTGGTCCTCCCCCAGATCGGGCGACACGGCGCCGGCCGCGTTGAAGTAGCGCAGCGCGGCGTAGCGCATCCCGAAGCGGTCGTCCATCCAGTGCAGCATCCTCTCCAGCACGTACTTTCCCTCGCCGTAGGGGCTGCCGGGGGTGATGGGCGCAGTCTCGCCGATGGGTACGCGGTCCGGGATGCCGAACAGGTTGGCGGTGGAGGAGAGGATGAAGCGCCGCACCCCGTGCGCGGCGGCGCTCTCCAGCAGGTTCAGCCCGCAGCGCACGTTGTCGCCCAGGTACAGAAAGGGCTTCTCCATCGACTCGCCCACCAGCGTGTGCGACGCGAAGTGGAGGATCCCCTCCGGCCGGTGCTCCGCCAGCGCATCGTCGATCGCCGCGCGGTCGGCCAGGGTGCCGTTCACGAAGGCGGCGGCGGGGTGAAGCGCCTCGTGGTGCCCCTGCGACAGGTCGTCGAAGACGGTCACCTCGTGCCCCGCGGCCAGCAGCTCCACCACCGCGGCGCTGCCGATGTAGCCGGCGCCGCCGGTCACCAGCACCCTCATCGCGCGCCCCGCGTCTCGGCGAGGGCGCGCAGGCGCTCGGCGCTGCTCTCCGGGGTGACGTCGCGCTGCGGCTCGCCCAGCATCTCGTAGCCCACCATGAACTTTTTTACGGTGGCCGAGCGCAGCAGCGGCGGGTAGAAGTGCATGTGGAGGTGCCCCTCCGGGTGCGCGCGGCCGTCGGTGGGCGCCTGGTGCACCCCGGCCGAGTACGGAAAGGAGACGCCGAACAGGTTGTCGTAGCGGCGGGTGAGGCGCCCCAGGATATCGGCCAGCCCGTCGCGCTCCGCGTCGTCCAGCTCCGGCAGCGAGGCCACGGGACGGCGGGCGACCACCAGCGTCTCGAACGGCCACACCGCCCAGAAGGGGACCAGGGCGACGAAGGCGTCGTTGGCGAGCACCACCCGCTCGCCGCTCGCCTCCTCCAGCCGCAGGTAGTCGGCCAGCAGGGTGCGGCGGTGGCGCTCCCAGTGCTCGCCCATGCGCCGCGTCTCGCGGGCGGGGCCCTGCGGCACCGACTCCTGCGCCCAGATCTGCCCGTGGGGGTGCGGGTTGCTGCACCCCATCATCTCCCCCTTGTTCTCGAAGATCTGTACGTGGCCGATCTCCGGGCGGCTGCCGAGGCGCGCGTACTCCTCCGCCCACACGTCCACCACGCCACGCACGGCCGCGGGCTCCAGCTCCGGCAGCGAAAGGTCGTGGCGCGGGGAGAAGCAGATCACCCGGCACACCCCCGGCTCGGCGCGCGCCACCAGCAGGCCGTCCACGTCCATCTCCGCCGGCTCCGCGCCGGGGCGCAACGCGGCGAAGTCGTTGTCGAAGACGAAGGCGCCCGTGTACTCCGGGTTGCGGTGGCCGCCCGCGCGCTCGTTGCCGGGGCACAGGTAGCACGCGGGGTCGTGCGCGGGGCGGTGTGCGGGCGCGAGCTCCTCCACCTGCCCCTGCCACGGCCGCAGCGCCCGGTGCGGCGACACCAGCACCCATTCGCCGCTCAGCGGGTTGAAGCGCCGGTGCGGCTGCTCGCGAAGTGCGCCGGGCAGGGCGTGCGGAAGCTCCATGCGCTCGTCAGCGCTCACACGGCTCGCCCGACGGCACCCGCAGCTCCACCCCGGAGGCCACCGGCTCCCCGAAGTCCGGCGACCCGTCCGCCCGCCAGGTGAAGCGCTGCGCGCGGATCACGCGGTTCCAGTTGGGGAGCGTGTCGATCTTGGCGTGGTAGATGATCCAGTCCTCCGTGCCGTCCGGCGACCTGGCGAAGCCGTTGTGCCCCGGCCCGTGCACCCCGTTGGCCGCCGCGAAGACGGGGCCGGACTTGGTCCAGCTCGACCGCTGCATGGGGTCCGCCGTGGGGCTGTTGAGGCGAAGCTGGCCCAGGCGGTACGCCGGCGTCCACGACTCGCGGGTGGAGTAGATGATGAAGACCTGCCCGTTGCGCTCCAGGATCTGCGGCCCCTCGTTCAGGTCCAGCCCGTCCGTGGGGTCCACGCGCCGCTCCCAGCTCTCGGTGGGGGCGGAGATCTGCGCGCGCGGCCCGCTGATGGTGTGCGGGTTGGTCATGCGCGCCACGTAGATGTACTGCGGCGTGCGGGCCAGCGGCGTGTTGTTCTCCCACCCGGACCAGAAGCCGTAGAGCTGCCCGTTCAGCCGGTGCACCGTGAAGTCGATGGCCCACACGTCGTCCGCGCGCGTGGCGGGGTCGCCACCGGTGTCCAGCTGGCCGAGGTCCTCCCAAGCGCCCTGCGGGTTGTCGCCGGCGGCGCGCAGCACGCCCGCGCGCTGGTAGATGAACGGCGCGTCGGCGGGCCCGGGGCGCCCCGCGGCGTAGTAGATGTACCAGCGGCCGTCCACGCGGCGGATCTCGGGAGCCCAGACGTGCGTCTGGTTCCAGCCGCTGTCAGGCGCGGTCCACACCCGCACGCTGTCGCGCATGGGATCGGTCAGCTTCCTCGACCGGAACACCCACACGCTGCTATTTTGCCCCTCCGGGTTCCTGGACTGCGCCATGTAGTACCAGCCGTCGCTCAGCTCCACCCACGGGTCCGCGCCGCGGGCCACGGGGTTGGTGAAGGTGCACGCGGCGGCCGAGGGCGCCGGGGTGGCCGCGGGTGCCGGGGCGCACGCGGCGAGCAGGGCCAGGGCGAGCAGGGCGGGCCCATTGCGGGCGAGCATGATCCGACCACGAGTGCGATTCATCGATGCATTCCCCAGAGCGTGTTGCAGCGCCGGCCAGCTACCGGCCCCTCTTTCCGGAAGACGCCGACCAGGGCGATCCGTACCTGCTCGCCATCCCGGAGGGGGTGGCGGCGGAATTCCGCTACTACGTCTACGTCACGCGCGACGAGACCAGCGATGGGCGCGGCGGCGTGGCTTCGGCGGGCGCCTTTCCCGCCTTCGGCTCGCACGACCTGGCCACCTGGCACCCGCTGGGGCCCACCCTGCGCGGCGACGCCACCCGGCACGCGTACTGGGCGCCGAGCGTGCGCTTCGTCCCCGGCCTGCCGCGCCCGTACGTCATGCTGTACTCGCACGGCATCGGCATCGGCCCGGAGGCGCACATCGGCCACGTCATCCGCCGCGCGGACAGCGAGCGCCCCGAGGGCCCGTTCGTGGACAGCGGCCACGTGCTGACGCCGGACACCGACTTCGCCATCGACGCGGACGTGTACTCCGCGCCCGACGGCTCGCTGCGCATGGCATACGCCACCGACTTCACGGACGACGAGCCGTACGGCACCGGCATCGTGGAGGTCGCGGTGAGCGGCGACCTCACGCGCACCCTCTCGCCCCCCGCCCTGCTCGCGCGCCCGTCCGAAAGCTGGCACCTCTTCGACGCCGCCCGCAGCATGCCGTGGAAAACGATCCCCGGCGTGGACTGGCGCACCGACCGTGTCGCGTGGAGCACGGTGGAGGGGCCGGTCGGCGGCCTCGTGTCGCCGGGCGGCCGGCGCGTGTACCTGTACAGCGGCGGCTGCTACTTCGGCTTCTACGCCGTGGGCGCGCTGGCCGAGGACGACGGGGGCCGGCTGGTGAACGTGACGCGCGACGGCGGGCGCTTCGTGCTCCACACCATGCCCGAGCACGGCTTCTACGCCCCCGGCCACTGCGCCTGGTTCCGCGCCCTCGACGGCCGCGATTGGCTCGTCACCCACGCCCGCTTCGGCTCACCCACGGCGCCGCGCAATGCCTGCCTGGTCGAGCTGCGCTGGGATGCCGAAGGGCTACCGTACTGCCCACCCCCGGAGCGCCCACCCTGAACCTCCTGAACGGAGCACCGCCCAATCTGTGTCTCCGCACCGGAGACGCCGCGCCCACCCTGAACCTCCTGAACGGAGCACCGCCCGATCCGTGCTCCCGCGCCGTATTGGGGTGCGGAGTGAAGGAAGCGATCCACGCCGCCCGCTCGCCACTGGCCCATGTTCCGTAGCCATCCCTGTACGGATCCCGGCGCGGGGGCCGGTACGGCACGGTTGGCGTCGGTCGTCTCCTTCACTACGCGCCCCGGGTCCGGCGCGGAGGCAGATGCGGCGTAGGCGCTCCGTTCAGGAAGTAGGGCTAGCGCGTCACCGGACGCGGCCGGGGCGTGGCGGAGGGGCCGCGGTCCACGCGCGGCCAGCCGTTCGCGTACACCAGCCTGTCGATCAGCATCACCCGCCGCGAGTTGACGTCGTCGGTGGGCTTGTTGCGGGGCCGCCGCGCGTCGACGGCGTGGTAGACGATCCAATCGTCGCCGCGCGCGTCGGTGATGACGGAGTTGTGCCCAGGCGCCACCCACCAGCCGGCGCGCTCCAGGATCACGCTGTTGCGCGCGCCCGTGGCGCTCGCCAGCGTCTCGAACGGGCCGGTGGCGCTGCGCGAGCGCGCGACCATGGCGGCGTAGTGCGCTTTCGGGCCGCAGCAGTTGTCGCCGGAGTAGAACAGGTAGTAAAAGGGCGCGCGGTACGTTACCCAAGCCCCTTCCACGAGCCGCTGGTAGTCGGTGGAGTCAGAAGTTGGCACCGTGTGAACGAGGTCCACCGGGCTGCTCCCCGGCGCGAACGACACCCGGTCGGCGGCGAGCTCCTGCACCTTGATGGGCCCGAATCCGCTCCCCCAGTAGAGCAGGCGCTTTCCGGTGGCCGGGTCGTCAAAGGACATCGGGTCGATGTTGATGAAGCTGCGCCCGCACTGGAGCGGCTCCCCCTTGTCCACGAACGGGCCCTCGGGGCGGTGGGCCGTCGCCACGGCCAGGCACAGGCCGCGGCTGGTGTCGCGCACCGCCGCGTCCGGCTTGGCCGAGTAGTACAGGTAGTAGGTGCCGCCGTGCTCGGATACGTGCGGCGCCCAGAAGTCCTGCGTCTCGCTCGCCCAGCGCGGCCTGGCCGGCAGCGCGTCGCCGAGCCGCTCCCACGCCACCAGGTCGCCTGACCGCGCCACCTGGATGTTGACGGGCGTGCCGTCGCGCTCCCCCTGCGTGGCGTACGCGTAGTACATCCCATCCGGCGCGCGGATCACCGTGGGATCGGGAAAGTCCACGTCCAGCACGGGGTTTGTGTACGTCCCCGCATCCGGCGCGCGGGGCGCGGGCGTGGCGCAGGCGGCGAGAGCGAGAAGGGCGAGTACCACCCCCGGCGGTTGAAACCGCTGCAACAACCGCGGGAAGTCCCCCTTCGGGGACTCCGCCGCCTGGGCCAATGCCTGACCCCGAGTCCGCGCAGGCGGACTTTGTGCTTTTGTTGCCGCGAGTTCACTCGCCATCTCACCCATCTCACCCCTAACCATGCGCCGCCCGCTTCTGGAGGCGGCTCTGCACCACCACCACGCCCAGCAGGAAGACGCCGCGCAGCACGCCCTGCCACCAGGGGGTGATGGTGCCCTCCAGGTTGAACAGGTTGAAGATCACGCCCAGGAGCAGCACGCCCACCACCGTGGAGCCCACGCCCCCCTGCCCGCCGCTGAGCAGCGTGCCGCCCACCACCACCGCGGCGATGGCGTCCAGCTCCCAGCCGGTGCCGGCCACGGGCTGCCCCGCACCCAGCCGCGCGGCGAGGACGACCCCCGCCAGCCCCGCCAGCAGGCCGCTCAGCGCGTAGGTGGCGATCAGCACGCGGTCGATCTTGAGGCCGAGCAGCCGGGCGGCGTCCTGGTGGTCGCCCGCGGCGTAGATGTAGCGGCCGAAGCGCGTGTAGCGAAGCATCACCCATCCCGCGAGGAACGCCAGCGCGGCGAGCACCACCGGCACCGGGATCCCTAGCACCCGGCCACGTCCCAGCCAGAGGAAGCCCTGCGCCGCGCGGTCCACCCGCACCGAGTTCTCGCCGGTGACGCCCAGCGCCACGCCGCGCGCCGCGATCATCATGGCGAGCGTCACGATGAACGGCTGGATGCGCGCGCGGGTGATGAGGAGGCCGTTGATCGTCCCCAGCAGCGCCCCGGCCGCGAGGCCGCCCCCCACCGCCACCGCCGTCCCCTGGTCCGAGAGCGAGGCGGCCACGATCCCCGCCACGGCGAGCACGGCGCCCACCGACAGGTCGATGCCGCCGGTCAGCACCACCAGCGTCATCCCCAGCGCCACCATCCCGAGCATGCTGTTCTGCCGCAGCACGTTGAGGAGGTTCTCGGAGGTGGCGAACGGCGCGTAGCGGATGGTGCCGAAGACGCATACCGCCACCAGCGCCACCACCGCGCCCTGCCGCTGCAGGAGCGACGCGGCCTTTGCGCGCAGCGCCGGAGTCCTGCGCGCGGGGATGCCACTCCCCGCGCCGGGCGGCTGGCTCCCCGCCTCCGCGGCCCGCACGCCGAGCGCCGGGCCTCCCATCTGCCCCTGGTGTTCCACTAGACGCGCCTCGGTCGCTGGAGGTAGACGGCGAAGAGGATGATGAACGCCTTGAAGGCGAGCGCCCAGGCGTAGGGCACGAGCAGCATGTTGAAGCTGGTGGCGATCACCTGCATGATGAGCGCGCCCACCACGGTGCCCAGCAGCGTGGCGCGCCCGCCGCTCAGCAAAGTGCCCCCCACCACCACGGCGGCGATGGCGTCCAGCTCCACGTTCTGGCCGATGCGCGCCGCGGCGCTCGCCCCCAGCCGCGCCGCCTGCACCAGCCCCGCCAGCCCCGCCAGCATCCCGCTGATCACGTAGACGGAGACGACGGTGCGGCTCACGGGGACGCCGGCCAGCCGCGCCGCCGCCGGGTTGCCGCCGGCCGCCAGCACGTACCTGCCGAACGGCGTGGCGCGCAGCACGAAGACGGCGAGCGCCACCACCAGCGCCGCCACCAGCACCTGCACCGGCACCGGCCCTATGTGGCCGCGCCCCAGCGCCAGGAAGCCCGGATTGTCGATGGCGATCAGCGCGCCGTCGCGGTTGATGACCTGCGCCAGCCCGCGCCCGGCCAGCAGCGTGGCCAGCGTCACCACGATCGCCTGCACCTTGAAGTAGGAGACGAAGGCGCCGTTCAGCAGGCCCACCGCCATCGCGGCCAGGAGCGCCGCCGGCACCGCCACGGCCAGCCCCCGGTCCAGCGTGACCGCCGCCACCGCCGCCGAGATCGCCATCACCGAGCCCACGGAGAGGTCGATGCCGCCGGTGGCGATCACCAGCGTCATCCCCACCGCCACCAGCAGCGTGACGGAGAGCTGGAAGAGGACGTTCCAGAAGTTGCCCGTCGTGGCGAAGTTGGGGGTGAAGATGGCGTTGGCCGCCACGATGGCGACCAGCGCGACCACGGCTCCGCCCGTCGGTCCCATCGCCCCCCACCAGCGGCCCATCGTCCCGGCGCCCGGGGTGGGGCGCGCGGCTGCGGATGCCTCCATCGGTCAGCTCTCCAGGGCGGGGGCGGCGGCCGCGCTTCCCTCGGCCATCGCGTGGATGATCGACTGCTGCGAGATCTCCGCGCCGCGCAGCTCGGCCACGTTCTGGCCGTCGCGCAGCACCACCACCCGCGAGCTTCCCTCCACCAGCTCCTCCAGCTCCGACGAGATCATCAGCACGCCGAGCCCGGTGCCGGCCAGCTCGTTGATCAGCGCCTGGATCTCCGCCTTGGCGCCGATGTCGATGCCGCGGGTGGGCTCGTCCAGGATGAGGAGCGCGGGGTTCATGCAGAGCCAGCGGGCCAGCAGCACCTTTTGCTGGTTGCCGCCGGAGAGCTCGCGGATCTTCTGGTCGGCGCTGGTGCACTTGATCCCCAGCCGCCGGATGAAGCGGTCTACGATCTCCCGCTGCTTCGCGCGGTCCACCACCCCGGCCCGCGTGAGGGTGGGGAGCGCCGCCAGCGTCAGGTTCTCGCGCACGGAGAGCTCGGGGATGATTCCCTCGCCCTTGCGGTCCTCGGATACGAAGGCGATCCCGGCCTCGATCGCGTCGTCGGGGGTGCGGGGGTCGAGGCGCTTGCCGTCCATCTGCATGGCGCCCTCCTGCGGCGGGTCGGCGCCGAAGATGGCGCGCGCCGTCTCGGTGCGCCCCGATCCCAGCAGCCCGGCCACTCCCAGGATCTCGCCCTTGCGCACGTCCAGCGTTACGCCGCGCAGCTTCTGCCCGCGCCGCAGCCCCTCGGTGCGCAGCAGCGGCGCCGCGGCGGATGCTTCCACCGGGTGCCCCGTGAACGCCGTGGTGCCCTGCCGCAGCGCCTCGCGCGGCTTCCCCAGCATCAGGCACACCAGGTCGAGCCGCTCCAGCTCCGCCAGGCTGTGCGTGCCCACGAGCTTCCCGTCGCGCAGCACGGTGACCCGGTCGCAGACGGCGTACAGCTCGTCGAAGCGGTGGCTGATGTAGACGATGGCCGTCCCCTCGGCCTGGAGCTGGCGGATCAGGTCGTACAGGATGGCGACCTCGCGCTCGGCCAGCGAGCTGGTGGGCTCGTCCAGCACCAGCACCTTGGCGCCGAGCGACACGCCGCGCGCAATGGCGACCATCTGCTGCTGCGCGGTGCTGAGCGCGCCCAGCGTGGCGACCGGGTCGATGTCCAGCGCCAGCCGCCGGAGGAGCGCGCCCGTCTCCGCGTTCATGCGCCGCCAGTCCACGAACCCCCACCTGCGCGGCTCGCGCCCCAGGTACACGTTCTCCGCGACGGTGCGGAAGCTGAGCAGGTGGATCTCCTGGTGCACCGCGATCACCCCCGCCGCCTGCGCGTCGGCAGGCGAGCCGAAGTGCACGGGCTCGCCCTCCAGCCACATCTGCCCGCCGTCGCGGCGGTACGCGCCGGTCATGATCTTGATGAGCGTGCTCTTCCCCGCCCCGTTCTCCCCCACCAGCGCGTGCACCTCGCCCCTGCGCAGCGTGAAGTCCACGCCGTCGAGCGCCGTGGCGCCCGCGAAGCGCTTGACGATGCCTTCGAGGCGGAGGATTTCGGGGGCGGGTTCGGTCATGGAGGGGTGCGTGGGTGCGAAAGGGAGTGCCTGGTGCTAAGTGCTAAGTGCTAAGTGCTAAGTGCTAAGTGCTAAGTGCCTGGGCGAAGTTACTGAGCACTTGGCACTTGGCACTTAGCACTGCTTTTCATCAATACGCTTCCGCCACGAACTGCGCCGCGTTCGTGCGGTCGAAGAAGCGGTCCTCGATCAGCTTCTTCGTGGGGACCGTCTCGCCCTTGCGCACCTGCTCGATCGTCTCGAAGGCGATGGGGCCGAAGCGGGGGTTGCTCTCCACGGTGGCGCCGAGCTCGCCGCGCTGGATGGCTTCGAGGGCGGCGCGCTGGCCGTCGATGGAGACGATCTTTACCTGCGTGCCCGGGGTGAACCCCGCAGCCCGCAGCGCCTGGATCGCGCCCAGCGCCATCTCGTCGTTGTGCGCGTAGACGGCGGTGATCTGCTTGCCCAGCGACTGCGCGATGTTCTGCATCACGCTCTGCCCCTGCGCCCGCGAGAACTCGCCCGTCTGCGAGGCGAGGATCTTCATCCCCGGGTGGCGGGCGATGACCTCGCGGAACCCCTTGGCGCGGTCCGCGGCCACCGACGAGCCGGGGGTGCCGGTCAGCTCCACGATCCCCGCGGTGCCCCCCGTCTCCTTCACCAGCCACTCCGCGGCCCGCTTCCCCTGGTCCACGAAGTTGGAGCCCAAAAAGGTGACGAAGTCCTCGCCCGGCGTTCCCTCCGCCTCGCGGTCCACCAGGATCACGGGGATGTTGGCGTCGCGGGCGGCCTGCAGCGCCGGGGCCAGCCCCTCGAACTCGCGCGGAGCCAGCAGGATGACGTCCACGCGCCGCGCGATCAGGTCCTCCACGTCCGCCACCTGCTTGGCCGTCTGGTCCTGCGCGTCGGTCACCACCAGCTCCACCCCGCGCTTCGCCGCCTCGGCGCGAAGGCTGGCCGTCTGCGCCATGCGCCAGGGGTTGTCGTGCCCCATCTGCGAGAAGCCCACGGTGAACTTGCCGTCGTCCGCGCTCTTGCGGCAGCCGGCCAGCGCGGCGAGGGCGAGCACGGGAAGCACGCTCGCGCGCATCAGGGTACGGAACCGGGGCAGGGGCATCGGGAAGCTCGGTCGGGTGGGGGGCTGGATTTCCGGCGGTCCGGACCGGATGCGTCACCGGGCGGTCCGCGGATACGAACTTTCTTGAAACGTTTCAAATCGGTTCAGGGACAGTACGGCGGCGGGGTGCGCGCTGTCAAGAACCTTTTCGGCGGCGTTCCCGGTGGCGCAGCGCGGAGGATCGGCGACTTCGCTGCGGCGCAACGAGATGCAGCGTTTGCGCACACTTTCGGGCGGAAGCACGCGGAGTGTGCGGCCTCGGCGTGCTCCCTGGCGGCGTAACATGATGCTTGACAGCCCCGATGCCAGCCTCTAACCTGAACCAATCGAACCCGTTCAGAGATGTTCAGGCCCGGCGTCCAAGCCGTAGCCTCCGCACTCCCCGACCCATCCGCATGACCACCAAGCAGTCCACCATCAATGACGTCGCGCGGCTGGCGGGGGTCTCCAAGGCCACCGTCTCCGCCGTTTTGAACGATACGGGCACCGTGAAGCGCTCCACCCGCGAGCGCGTCCTCTCGGTGATCGAGTCGCTCAACTACCGCAAGAGCGGCCCCGACCGGCGCAGCACGGGGCAGCAGGTGCGCAGCCTGGCGCTGGTCATCAAGGAGATCGACAACCCCTTTTACGGCGAGGTCATCACCGGCGCGCGCGCGGCGGCGGACGAGGCGGGCTACACGCTGCTGGTGATGAGCACGGAGGGCGGCCACGAGGCGGAGCGGCGCGCGGTGGAGCTGCTCCAGCGCAAGGAGGTCGACGGCCTGATCCTGACGCCGGTGCTGGACGCGGACGCGGACCTTTCGCACCTGTTCGAGCTGAAGCGGCGCAACTTCCCCTTCGTCCTGCTGGAGGAGGTGCGTGGCGTACCGGGGAGCCTGATCGACGTGGACAACGAGGCCGCCTCCCGTAAGGCCGTGGAGTTCCTCATCGGGCAGGGGCACACCCGCATCGTCCACTTCGCCGGGCCGGGGTACTCGTCGCACAGCCAGGAGCGCATCGACGGGGTGCGGCGGGCGTGCAGCGGGTCGCACGTCATCTTCACCGACCACGACGTGGTGCGCGCCGGCGCCCACCTGGAAGACGGCTACCGCACGGGGCTGGAGTACTTCCGCGAACGGCCGGCCGCGGAGCGCCCCACGGCGGTTACGTGCTACAACGACCTGGTGGCGATCGGCCTCTGCCGCGCGCTGGCGGAGCTGGGGCTGAGCGTTCCCGGCGACGTGTCGGTGATCGGGTTCGACGACATCGCCCTCCTCGACTACCTGCCGCTGCGCCTGACGACGGTGCGCATGCCCAAGGGCGAGATGGGGCGGCTCGCGGCGCAGCTCCTCATCCGCCACATCGAATCGCGCGAGGCGGTGCCGCCCGAGAAGGTGTACCTGGAGGCAGAGCTGGTGGTGCGCGACTCCACCCGCGCACTCGCCGGGCCCGTGGCGGAGCGACCGGTGCTCGTGCGCGTCGCGAGCGGCGACGGCAGGACGAGCGGCGACGGCAGGACGGGCGGCGACGGGACCGGCGCGACGGACGGCGCGCGGCGCACTCTGAGCCCCGCATCGCGATGAACGCCGCTACGGTGGCCGGCATGGGAGCATGGATCGGGATGCCGCCGGCTGCCGCGCGCGCGGAGCCGTCGTGGCGCCCCGCGCCGGGCTCACTGCTCACCCGCTGGGCGGCCGATGTAGATCCGGCGAATCCCCTCCCCGAGTACCCGCGCCCGCAGTTGGTGCGCCCGCGCTGGCAGAGCCTGAACGGGCTCTGGCAGTTCGCCGCGCTGGGCGACGGCGACGCGCTCCCCTTCGGACGCGCCCTCCCCGAGCGCATCCTGGTGCCCTTTCCCGTCGAGTCCGCGCTCTCCGGTGTGGGGCGGCGCGCGCAACGGGTGGTGTACCGCCGCACCTTTCGGGCGGAGCGCGCGGAGGGGGAGCGGCTCCTCCTCCACTTTGGCGCGGTGGACTGGCGCGCGCGGGTCTTCGTGAACGGGCGGCAGCTCGCGGAGCACACGGGCGGCTTCGACGCCTTCAGCGTGGACGTGACCGAAGCGCTGCGGGCGGGACGCGAGCAGGAGCTGGTGGTGGCGGTGGACGATCCCACGGACGGCTTCGGACAGCCGCGCGGGAAGCAGGCCACGGAGCCGCACCCGATCTTCTACACCCCCGTCACCGGCATCTGGCAGACGGTGTGGCTGGAGCCCGTCCCCGCCGCCTCCATCGAGTCGCTGCGCATGACGCCCGACGTGGCGGGAGAGGCGTTGCGGCTGACCGTGCGCGCCCCCGCGGGGGCGGCCGTGGAGGCCGTGGCGCTGGCGGACGGGCGCGAGGTGGGGCGCGCGCGGGGCGTGGCCGGGAGCGAGATGCGCATCCCCGTGCCCGCGCCGCGGCTGTGGGGGCCGGACGATCCGTTCCTCTACGACCTGCGCGTGACGCTGCTGGACGGCGAGCGGGTAGCGGACAAAGTGGACAGCTACTTCGGGATGCGCACGGTGGGGCTGGAGCGCGACGGGCGCGGCTTCACCCGGATCGCGCTGAACGGCGAGCCGTGGTTCCACGTGGGGCCGCTGGACCAGGGGTGGTGGCCGGACGGACTGTACACCGCCCCCACCGACGAGGCGCTGCGCTGGGACGTGGAGCGGACGAAGGCGCTGGGGTTCAACTTCACGCGCAAGCACATCAAGGTGGAGCCCTCCCGCTGGTACCACCACGCCGACCGCATCGGCCTTCCCGTGTGGCAGGACATGCCGTGCGGCTGGAACGACACGGACGAGGCGCGCGGCCACTTCGCCCGCGAGCTGGCCGCGATGATGGAGGGGCTGCACAACCACCCCTCGGTCATCGTCTGGGTGCCGTTCAACGAGAAGTGGGGTCAGTGGTCGGAGGAGGGGACGCGCGAGACGGTGGCGGCGATGCGGCGGGCCGATCCTTCGCGCCTGATCGACGACGCGAGCGGCTGGCAGCACACGGCGAGCGGCGACGTGATCGACGTCCACCGCTACCGGGGCCCGCAGGCGCTGGTGCCATCCCCCAAAAAGGCGACCGTCGTGGGCGAGTACGGCGGGCTGGGGCTGCCGGTGGAGGGCCACCTTTGGCGCGAGCGCGACGAGGACAACTGGGGGTACGGCGGCGCTTTCGAGTCGCAGCCGGAAATGAACGACGAGTACGACCTGCTGATGAAGCGGATGTACCGCCTGCGCGACACGCACGGGATGAGCGCGGCCGTCTACACGCAGCTCACGGACGTGGAGACGGAAGTCAACGGCCTCTTCAGCTACGACCGCGCCGTCCTCAAGTTCGACGCGGCGCGCCTGTCGGCGGTCAACCGGGGCCTGGCGCCCCTCATCCTCCCCGAGTACGGCGTGTTTACGGACTCGGTGGAGGTTTCCGTCCACCAGGGCACCCCCACCGAGCTGCGCATCACCACGGACGGAACCGAGCCGACGGCGGAGAGCCCCCTCTTTCAGCCCTTCACCCTCCGCGCCGGCGCCACGGTGCGCGTGACGTCGTTCGTGGACGGGCGTCCCGTGGCCGCGGCAACGGCGGAGTTCCGAAAGACGGACGGGCGCGCGCCGGTCAGCGAGGTGAGCGTGGTGCCGGGGATCGAATACGCGTACTTCCGCGACGACTCCCCCGAGCCGCCGTTCCGCCTCGACTGGCCCGTGCGCCAGCGGGTGGAGCGGCTCGAGGCGCGTCCGGGAGACCCCGAGCCCACCGGCAACGGAACGCTCCCCGGCTTCTCCCTGGCGCCGCGCGACAGGGACGAGCTGTTCGGATTCCGCTTCACCGGCTACCTGCGAGTCCCGGACACCGGCGTCTACACCTTTGCGGCGCGCTCGGACGACGGCATGGCGCTGTGGATCGGCGAGGAGCAGGTGATGTGGTCGATGGGGCAGTCGCCCGCCACGCAGGAAGACGAGGGCGCGATCGCGCTGCGGGCCGGGCTCCACCCCTTCACCCTCAGCTACCACCAGGCGTACGGCGCGATGGTGCTGGAGCTGTTCGTGGAGGGCCCCCGGATGCCGCGGCAGCGCATCCCGGATACGATGCTGTTCCGCGCCCCGCCGGCGCGGTAAGAGGAAATCGCGTGGGTGGCGCGTCCGCGACAGGGCGCTCCACCCGCGCCCGCTTTACCGGGCCGCCCTTCCGGACGGCCCTTCCGGTGACCCGCCACCCGCGGAGCCCATGACCGCCAGCAGCCACAGCCGGGCACCCCCCGCAGCACGAGCAGCCGCCGGACGCCGTCCGGCGCCAGGCGCTCCTTTCCTCACCGCACCATCACCCGCACCCCCGGAGGGGATTTCATGAACACCCCTGTCGTACCCAAGAGCAGGACCGCCGCCAAGGTGCTCTGCGCGCTGGCGTGCCTCGGCTCCTTCTCCGCCGCCGGCTTCGGCCCCGCCGTCCCCGCTGCGCTGGCGGCACAGGCCACCGGCCAGATCAGCGGAACCGTGACCGCCGAGGGCGGCCGCGCCCTCCCCGGCGCCACCGTGGAGGTGGTGGGCTCCGGCCGCCGCACCGTCACCGGGCCGGACGGCAGCTTCACGCTCACCGGCATCGCGCCCGGCAGCCACACCCTGCGCGTAACGGCGCTGGGCCACGCCGCGCGCACCCAGGCGGTGACGGTGTCCGCCGCCACGCCCGCCACCGTCAACGTCACCCTCGCCGCGCAGGCGGTGGGGCTGGAGGGGCTGGTGGCGGTGGGCTACACGCAGCAGCGCCGCACCACGGTGAGCGACGCCGTGTCCGAGGTGTCGGCCGCCACGCTGCGCGACCGCCAGACGGCCACGCTGGAGGAGGCGCTCCGCGGGCGCGTGGCGGGCGTCACCATCGCGTCGTCCGGCCAGCCGGGGCGCGAGTCGCAGGTGATCGTGCGCGGACAGAACTTCCTGGGCAACGTCGCGCCGCTGTACGTGGTGGACGGGATGTACACGCGGCAGAACCCCAACCTCAACCCGCGCGACATCGAGTCCGTGCAGGTGCTCAAGGACGCGTCGGCGGCGGCGCAGTACGGCGCCCAGTCTGCCAACGGGGTGATCGTCATCACCACCCGCCGCGGCCGCGCGGGCACGCCCCGGGTGTCGGTCAACTCGTACTACGGCTACCAGGAGGTTCCGCGCCGCATCGAGTTCGTGAGCGGCGCGCGCTGGAGCGAGATCAACAACATGTCGCGCGTGAACGCGGGGATGGCGGCGGACAACAGCGCCATCGGCAACAACACGGACTGGCAGGACGCCGTCTTCCAGCAGGGCGCGGTGCAGGACTACAACGCCAACGTCTCCGGTGGCGGCGACAACTCTAGCTACCTGATCGGCGGCGGCTACTTCAACCAGAAGGGCACCATCATCGAGACCGACTTCGAGCGGTTCTCGTTCCGGGTGAACTCCGAGGCGCGGGGCCGCCGCTGGCGCGTGGGGCAGAACGCCACGCTCGCCCGCAGCACGCGCAACAACCTGGTGGGCTTTCCGCTGGTGGACGTGGTGCGCCTGCAGCCGGGGATCCCGGTGCGCGACCCCAACAACGCCAGCGGCTACGGCTACGGCTCGGGCGGCGGAGCGCTGGCCACCTTTGGCACCAACCCGGTGGGCGCGTTCGAGCGCGAGGACAACCGCGACGTCAGCAACCGCGTGCTGGGCAACGTCTTCGGCGAGTACTCGTTCCTCCCCTGGCTGCGCTACCGGGTGAACCTGGGCGTGGACTACGAGGACCTGAGCTACCGCCAGTTCGTGCGCCAGCAGCAGATCCGCCAGAACACCGTGCCCACCTTCAACGAGGGTACGGACCGGCGCGACAACAACATGGTGCTGCTGATGGAGCACCTGCTGAACTCCGAGGCCACGCGCGGCGAGCACTCCATCAGCGCGGTGGCCGGCGTGTCCAACCAGTCCGGCCGGTTCGAGCGGCTGGAGGCGTACCGCCGCGGCTTCGCCAACGAGAACATCACCTCCATCGACGCCGGCACGAGCAACTTCAACAACCGCGGCTTCGAGATCCCGAGCGGCCTGCTGGGGCTGCTGGCCCGCGCCAACTACTCGTACGCGGACCGCTACCTCCTTACCGGCACGGTGCGCCGCGACGGCTCGTCGCGCTTCGGGCCGGGGAACAAGTACGGCACCTTCGTGTCCGGCTCGGCCGGGTGGGTGGTGAGCGACGAGAGCTTCTACGAGGGTCTGCCGCTGCTGGGGACCGGCGTGCCCAGCCTGAAGCTGCGCGCCAGCTACGGCTCGCTGGGCAACCAGGACATCGGCGACTTCCAGTACGCGGCGTCGGTGATCTCCAACCAGAGCTACCTGTTCGGCGGCTCCATCGCGTCGGGCGCCACGCAGCTCCGGCTGGCCAACCCCGACATCCGCTGGCAGGACCAGACGCAGACCAACGTCGGCGTCGACCTGGGGCTGCTGGACGATCGGCTGCTCCTGACGGCCGACTACTACGTCTCCAAGTCCGACGGGCTGCTGGTGAACGCGCCGCTGCCGTGGAGCCTGGGCACGGCGTTCAACGACGCCACCGCCGCCCCCACGGTGAACGCGGGGAGCATCCGCAACCGGGGCTTCGAGCTGGGCGCCGAGTACCGCATCGACCGCGGCGACCTGCAGCTCACCACCAGCGCCAACATCACCACCATCAACAACCGGGTGACGGCGCTGGGGAACGGCGGGCAGCCGATCTTCGCCGGCTTCAGCAACGTGTCGCGCACGGCGGTGGGCGGCAGCATCGGCGAGTTCTACGTCCTGCAGACCGCCGGCATCTTCCAGAGCGACGCCGAGGTGCAGGCGTACAAGAACTCCACCGGCCGCGTGGTGCAGCCGAACGCGAAGGCCGGCGACATCCGCTACGCCGACCTGAACGACGACGGCGTGATCAACGACGACGACCGCTACGTGGCCGGGAGCCCCATCCCCGACTTCGAGGGCGGGCTGTCGCTGAACGGCACCTTCCGGCGCTTCAACGTGGGGCTGGCGATGCGCGGCTCGCGCGGGGCCGAGGTGTTCAACGTGGCGCGCTTCTGGACGGACCGGCTGGACGAGAACTCCAACTACCGGGCCGACCTTGACCCGTGGACGCCCACCAACCCCGGCGCCCGCGACCCGCGCGCCGTCTTCGGCGCCGCCGGGGCAGACAACGCGCGCAGCAACACGGACCGCTGGATCGAGGACGGCTCCTTCCTGCGCATCCAGAACCTGGTGCTGGGGTACTCGCTCCCGGCGCGCTTCACCCGCCGCTTCGGGGTGGACCGCGAGGGCTCGCGCATCTTCCTGAACATCCAGAACCTGCACACCTTTACGGGTTTCTCCAACTGGGACCCGGAGATCAACGCCGGCAACGCCCTTACGCGCGGGATCGACGACGGGACGATCTATCCCAACCCGCGGTCGGTCACCCTCGGCATCGACCTGAACCTCTGATGCGCACCCCAACGAAGGCCACCCGAGCCATGACAAAGATCAGCCGGACGGCTTCGGCGCTGGTCCTGGGAGCCACCATGCTCGCGGGATGCGCCGACCTGACCCAGACCGACCCCAACCAGCAGACCACCGACAGCTTCTGGAAGACGCAGCAGGACGCGCAGCTGGGGGTCAACGCCGCCTACCGCGGCCTGCAGGAGAACGGCACCTACGGCCGCTGGCTGCAGTTCGCCTTCGACATGCGCTCGGACATCGGCTACAGCCGCAGCCCGTGGGGCGACCTGGCGAACTTCACCAAGTCGGTGCTGGGGAGCTACGACTTCGAGGTGAACCGGGAGATCTGGCAGCACCACTACCAGACGATCTTCCGCGCCAACCAGGTGATCGCCAACGTCCCCGGCATCCAGATGGACGCCGCCGTCCGCGACCGCATCGTGGGCGAGGCCAAGTTCCTGCGGGCGCTGATGTACTTCAACCTGGTGAGCCTGTACGGCAGCGTGCCGATGGTGCTGGAGCCGGCCGTGCCCACCGACCGGCCCATGCAGGTAACGCCGGAGCAGGCGTGGACGCAGGTGGAAAAGGACCTGACCGAGGCCCGCGCCGCGCTCCCGGCGTCGTACCCGGCGAGCGAGGCGGGGCGCGCCACCAGCGGCGCCGCCCTGGCGCTGCTGGGCCGCGCGCAGCTCCAGCAGGGGAAGTGGGGGGCGGCCGCGCAGAGCTTCGCCCAGGTAATCCCCAACTACCAGCTGCTCGGCAACTACGGCGACAACTTCCTGGACGCCAACGACAACAACCGCGAGACGATCTTCGAGGTGCAGTTCGGCGGCCCCGAAGTGCTGGCGGCGGGGAGCCGCGGGCAGAACATCATCAAGATGATGGGGCCCTGCGGCGTGGGCTTCTGCGACGGCGAGCCGACGCGCTGGTACTTCGACCAGCTCCGCGCGGAGACCACCACCGGCGGCGCCCCGGACCCGCGGCTGGACGCCACGCTCTTCTACAACCGGCCGGGCGGGATGGACGTGTACGGCACCCCGTGGGCCACCCGCTACCCGGACCGGCCGAACGAGGCCTTCTGGAAGAAGTACGGCGAGTACCAGAAGCGCGAGCAGGACTGGGACAACCCGATCAACATCAAGGTGCTGCGGCTGGGCGGTGTGCTGCTGATGCACGCCGACGCGCTGAACGAGAGCGGCCAGACGCCGGCGGCCAAGCCTTTCGTGGACCGGGTGCGCATTCGCGCCGGGCTGGCGCCGCTCCCCAACGGCCTGTCGCAGGCGCAGATGCGCGACCGCATCGAGGCGGAGTTCCTGAAGGAGATGGGGCTGGAAAACGAGCGCTTCCTCTGGCTCAAGCGGCACGGATGGCTGACCGACCCGGCCAGGATCAACATCCTGAAGACGCGCGACCCGGACTTCAATCTGTTCCAACCGTTCCGGGCGGTGCTCCCCATCCCGGCGACGGAGACCAACCTGAACCCCAACGTCGATCAGAACGACGGCTGGTGACGCGGGGCTCTGGCTGACTTTCTGCGGACGGCCGTCCAGGCGGCCGTCCGCAGCGTCGTTGCACTCACATCCACGGGTCGTACGATGAACCGTTCCCTCTCCTCTACCTGCGCCGCGCTGGCGCTGCTGCTGGCCGCCTGCTCGGGCGAGAGCACGCCGCCGCCCGTCGTGCAGCCCGTGCAGTGCACCTTCAGCAACCCGCGCGCGGCGGGGGCGGACCCGTGGGTGGTGCGCGAGGGCGGCGCGTACTACATGGTGCAGTCGCGCGACAACGGGATCTACGTGTCGCGCTCCGCGAACCTCACCGACGTGGCGGGGACGGGTGTGCGCGTGTGGGCCGCGCCGGATTCGGGGTGGAACCGCACCAACATCTGGGCGCCGGAGCTTCACCGCATCGGCGACCGCTGGTACATCTACTACGCGGGCGGGCGGGCGGGGCCGCCGTACGTGCACCAGCGCGCGGGCGTGCTGGAGTCGGTGGGAACGGACCCGCAGGGCGCCTACGTGGACCGCGGGATGCTCTACACGGGCGACGACCTGGCCGGGGGCGCACCCAGCCGCTGGGCGATCGACCTGACGGTGGGGGAGGTGAACGGGCAGCGCATCGCCGTGTGGTCGGGATGGGAGAACGACGCCACCACCGACCGAACTCCGCAGCACCTGTACGCGGCGCCGATGTCCAACCCCTACACCATCAGCGGCAGCCGGGTGCGCATCAGCTCGCCCGTGGAGCCGTGGGAGCGCGGCACCGAGCTGGACCTGCAGGAGGGGCCGCAGTTCCTGAAGCACGGGGGGCAGACATTTCTGATCTACTCCACGCGCGAGTCGTGGCTGGAGCACTACCGCCTCGGGCAGCTCCGCCTTACGGGCGCCGACCCGCTTCGCGCGGCGAGCTGGACGAAGAGCGGGCCGGTCTTCCAGCCGATCCCGGGGGTTCCCGGTGTGGGGCACGCCAGCTTCACCGTCTCTCCGGACGGCACGGAGGACTGGATCGTGTACCACGCCAAGACCAGCACCACGCCGGGGTGGGACCGGGTGATCCGCATGCAGAAGTTCACCTGGAACGCGGACAACTCGCCCAACTTCGGCTCCCCGGCCGAGTCGGGACGGCTCCTGGCGCGCCCTTCGGGGGAGTGCACGCCCTAACTGCTTGCCTCACACAGAGACACAGAGGGTACAGCAAGAAGGAACAGAAAGGTTTCTCTGCGTCTTGCGGTTCCCTCTGTGCCCTCTGTGTGAGGCTTTTACGCCCTTGGCTGGAGGCGGATTGGTGAGTGCGGAGATCGGCGGGGGCTCGGTTTTCGGGAGGCTCCCCGGCGGAGAGCCGGTGGAGGCGTTCACGCTGCGAAGCTCCGGCGGGATGGAGGCGCGGGTGATCGCCTTCGGCGGGGCGATCGTCTCGCTACGCGTGCCGGACCGCGTGGGGCGGGTGGAAGACGTGGTGCTGGGCTACGACTCGCTGGAGGGCTACCTCGCCGACGACGCGTACTTCGGATCGCTGATCGGGCGCTACGCCAACCGCATCCGTGACGGACGCTTCTCGCTGGACGGCGTCGAGCACGCGCTGGACGTGAACAACGGCTCCAACCACCTCCACGGCGGGCGGCGCGGCTTCCACAAGGTGCTCTGGAAGGCCGAGCAGGCGGATGGCGCCCTCACCCTCGCCCACTCCAGCGCGGACGGCGAACAGGGCTACCCGGGCGCGCTCCACGCCCGCGTCACCTACCGCCTGACCGACGCCAACGAGCTGGTGGTGGACTATGCCGCGACCGCGGAGCGCCCCACTCCGGTGAACCTGACGCAGCACTCCTACTTCAACCTGACCGGCGACCCCACACGCGACATCCTCTCCCACGAGCTGCAGGTGGAGGCCGACTTCATCACCCCGGTGGACGCCACGCTGATCCCCACCGGCGAGCTGAGGCCGGTGGAGGGCACCGCGTTCGACTTCCGCCGCCCCGCCCCCATCGGCGCGCGCATCGACGACGGCGACGCGCAGCTGGCGCACGCGGGCGGCTACGACCACAACTTCGTGCTCCGCCGCAACGGCGCTGGGCCCTCGCTGGCCGCGCGCGTGCACGACCCCGCCAGCGGCCGCACGCTGGAGGTGCACACCACGGAGCCGGGGATCCAGTTTTACTCCGGCAACTTCCTGGACGGCGGCGCACGCGGCAAGAACGGCGTGCGCTACGCCCACCGCTGCGGGCTCTGCCTGGAGCCGCAGCACTTCCCCGACTCTCCCAACCACCCCGCCTTCCCCCCCGTCATCCTGCGCCCGGGCGAACGCTACACCTCGCGCACGATCTACAGGTTCGTGACGGATTGAACGACGGCGGGTGGATTTTCGAGCAGGCCGTTTGATTTTGGAAGGCGGCCACGGCGCGTGCACGGGGCACGGGCAGCCACGTGGGGCGGCCCCTACAGGATCGATGCGTGAGGCGGGCGTCGAGTCATGCTGGGCGAGGGCGGACACGCAGGTCCGTCCCCACGGATATTGCGCCGGGAGCGGGCGGCGATGCGGCGCCGGGCACGGGCGCGATGAATCGCGCCCCTACGGGATCCGTGCGTGCAGCCGCCATTGAAGCACCGCACGGATCGACGCAAACGCCCCTCCCCCAGGTAGTTATTGGGGGAGGGGCAGCGAGTTCACGAGCGGGGAGGGGGCCCGCGCCCTACGGCCCGAAGCGGCCCCGCTCCACGCGCGGCGCGCCGGTCCGCGGGATGGTGACGCGGAAGAGGTCGCCGTAGTCGGCTTCGGTGAGGGCGGGGGCGGGGCCGCCGCTCAGCGCCGCCACGATGGCGGGCACCGTGTTGCTGTGGCCGACCACCACCACCGTCTGGCCCGCGTGGCGGGAGAGGATCTCGCGGGCCAGGTCCTGCGCGTAGGTGGCGGAGTTGGCGGCGCTGGCGGGGCGGGTCGTTACGGCGATGCCCATGGCGGCGGCGAGCGGCGCCGCGGTCGCCTGGGTGCGGCGGAGCTGCGTGCTGTAGATGGCGGTCACGCGGCCCGCATCGCGCACGGCCTGCGGGAGCGCTTCGGCGCGCGCCTGCCCCGCGGGGGTCAGCCCCGGATCGGCGGCGGGCTCGGCCGCGCGCTCGGCGTGGCGCACCACGAACACGGTGGTCGCGCGCTCGGCGGCGGGCGCGGGGACGCTCGCGCCCGGCGCACAGCCCGCGAGCGCGAGGAGGGCGGCGCCCACGAACCAGCGCCGGGTGAAGGCAGGTCTCGTCATCAGCGTGCTCGGATGAAGGGGAATTGGCCGACGCCCCAACATAGCGCGCCGCCCCTCCTCGTGCATGCCTACGTGTCGAACTACGCGGCGGGAGGCTCCCAATCGAACCAGTGCACCGCCGGCGCGGGAGCTTCCACCGCCAGCGCGCCCACGAAGCCGGGGCCGGGATGGAGCTCGTGGAGGCTCCACCGGAGCTCGCCGCCGGGCTCGCCGCGCGTGGCGAGCAGGCGGGGCGGGTCGCCGGGCGCCAGGGTGACGTCAAAGGAGTCGAGCGGAATGGAGAGCCCCTCGCCCACCGCCTTGATGTACGCTTCCTTGCGCGTCCAGCAGGTGAAGAACGCCGCATCTCGCGATTTCGGCGGCAAGGCGAGCAGCGCCTCGTTCTCGGCGGGGGAGAAGAAGCGCTCCGCGATCGACGCGA
The DNA here is from genome assembly GCA_036389135.1 of Longimicrobium sp. Classification (NCBI taxonomy): domain Bacteria; kingdom Pseudomonadati; phylum Gemmatimonadota; class Longimicrobiia; order Longimicrobiales; family Longimicrobiaceae; genus Longimicrobium; species Longimicrobium sp. The sequence goes on along the minus strand of DASVQP010000124.1, from coordinate 14,639 downwards.
AGTCCGCCACCCGCACCAGCTCCTCCAGGTCCACCCCCACCTCGCGGCCGAGGGCGAATGCGGCGAGCCCCATACCGCCGGCGTTGGAGAAGTTGAAGCGCAACCCCGAGTCGGCCGCGCTCCCGTCCAGCGACGGCTTGCCGTGCGCGGAGTAGCGGAAGACCATCTCGTCCGGGCGGATCTCCAGGTAGCGCGCCAGGAGGTGGCGCAGGATGGCGCGCCCCGCCGTGAACCGCGTGCGGTGGATGTCGAAACGGAAGCGAGCCGCACGCGCCTGTTCGTCGGCGTCGAGGGCGGCGGAGAGCTTCGAGAGAAGGTGAGGCGTTAGGTCGAGCCGCACGCGCCACACGTGCACGTCGTGCGGGTGCAGGGCGAGGGCGGCGGGGGGCGCCGCCCAGACGGGATCAGCCAAACGCGGTGGAACCGGCGATTACCGGAGCCCCTGGGCGTGCATGGCTACGCGCCCGCGCCGGGGGCGCATCTCCGGCCACGCGCGGTCGATGTACGCCAGGCACTCGTCCTTGTGCCCCGCCTTCCCCACGTCGCGCCACCCCGCCGGGACGGCGCCATTGACCGGAACGATGGAGTACTGGCCGCCGCCGTTGACGAGCAACCGGTAGATCGTGGAGTCCTTGCGGTCCTGGCTCATCGAACGCTCTGGTGTGGCGTGGTCTGGACCGCGGACGCCCGGGTGCGGAGTGCGGCCTCCGGCCCGTGCCCGGGAAAAAACGTTTGGTGGCGACTCTGATACAAATGCGACCGCGACCGGCCGGGCGCAAGAGTGTTGCGGCTACAGGCATCCCGCTCCCCATCAATTGGCCGATCCGGTCCGGGTGAACCGCTGCGGTGGGCCGCCTCCCTCCTCCAGGGTGAAGCCCGTCACCGCGCCGCCGTCGCGATGGAAGGTGAATGACCGGTGCGGCACTCCCAGCAAGCGAAAGGTTGCGGCGCCGACCGCGACCATCCCGGTTTCTCGCCCGGGGAAGAAGGCGCGGAGCTGCCCGTCGCGCACCCTCATCTCCATCCGGAGGCCGTGCTCTCCCGTATAGGCGCCGGTGAATCGTTCCAGCTCCGCCGGCGGCATGGCGATGGGCGTGGTGGCCAGCGCGCGCACCGGAAAGGGCGGGCGGCGGATGGAGGCGACGCACGACGCATCCAGCCCCTTTGCGTCCGCCGTGCGGATGAAGGCCACCAGGAGCGGCCCCAGGCAGCCCCTGGTGCCCTGCAGCCCATCGAAGCCGTGCCCCGCGCTGGGGACGACGATGTGGCGGCCGTTGGGGAGATTGCGGATCGCCTCGTCGCCCTGCGCGGGCGGGGTGGCCGGGTCCCACTGGCCCGTCAGCGCCAGGACGGGTACGTCGGAGCGGACCGGCTCCAGGTACGAGCGCTCCACGGGACGTACCGGCCACGCCGCGCACGCCGCCTTCTGGTTCCTGACGCGATAGTCGCCCAGAAACGTTGCCTGCGCCTCCCTCACCGCCTCAGCCTCCTCGAAGAAGGGGAGGTCCTCGGCGCAGGTGACGGATAGGTAGAGGCCGTGGCTTCCTTCGTCGATGATGAAGCGCCGGCCGAAGAGCGCCTGCTCGGCCGCGGGCCCGAAGTCGCCGCGGCTGGCCTGGTGGATCACGGCGGGGACGAGCGACGCCGCGCTGGCGACGTAGGTCATGTAGCGCAGCCCCTCGGAAAAGAGGTTGCGGGTGAGGGTGAGCCTCACAGGCTCGCCGCTCCGGGGGTCGCTGACGGTGACCTCGACGGGTTCGCGGGCGAGCCGCTCCACCACGGTGCGCAGCTTGTTCTTGAGATCCGGATAAGCCGCGTTGCACGCGGCGTCGCGCTCGCACTCGCCCAGTACCCCGTCGATGGCGCGTTGCGCGTCGGCGGCGATGTGGCTCGGCATGCGGGAGCCGGTGGGCACCACGCCGTGCAGGATGCTGGCGCGGACGCGCCGCGGGTACCTGCGCATGTACACGAGCGCGGCGCGCGTGCCGTACGAGGTGCCGTACAGGTTCAGCCGCTCGTACCGCAGCGCGGCCCGCAGCTCGTCCAGGTCCTCCGCCATGTTGTCGGTGGTGTACGCGCCCAGATCCGCCTTTCCGCTCCACTCCGCGGCGCAGCGGCGCACTCGGTCGGCGGGGTAGAAGTCGCCCAGGTACTCGGCGAGGGAGGGGCCGTAAAGGGAGCACCGGAGCTTGTTGGAGCCGCCGGTGCCGCGCGCGTCCACCAGGAGGATGTCGCGCGTGTCCCTCAGTTCGCGCAGCTCGTCCGCCACGCGCGCCGCCAGGTCCCTGGTCGCCTGCCCCGGCCCGCCGGCGATGGGCACGACCGGGTCCCTGGTGGCCGCACCGGTCGCGGGGAGCACGATGAAGCGGATGGGGATCTTGCGCCCGCTGCGCGCCGCCCGGTTCTCCCACACCTGCAGCGTGCCGCAGCGCGCCGCCCCCGCGCCCGGCACGTCGCACGGCTCCACGCGGAGGTCGTTGGTCTGCGCGGACAGCGGAGCCGCGAAGGCGAACACGGCGGCAAGAGCGGTTCGGCGCATGACGGGTCCCAGGGAGATGTTGGCGCAAAGCGTTGCCGGCGGCGGGCGCCCGCGCACGTCTGTTGGACGCGCACCGAGCCCGGATGGTTTCTAACGCGGTTGACACCCGCACGCAATCCCGCGATCATAAAGCACCTGTTTGAAACGCTTGTTTGATCGAGGTGATAGATGTCGGTCGTTGTTTCGGGACGGATCGGGCGCGGCCCGCTGGTGGCGATGCTGGCGGGGCTGACGGGGATCACGGCGCTCTCCATCGACATGAGCCTGCCGGCGATGCCCCAGCTCCAGCGGGTGTTCGGCGCGGACGTGGGGTCGACGCAGCTCACGCTCAGCCTCTTCCTGGTTGGATTCGCGGTCGGGCAGCTCGTCTGCGGGCCGCTTTCGGACCGCGTGGGGCGGAAGCCGGTGCTGCTGTCGGGGCTGGCACTCTTCGTGGCGGCGGGGCTGGCGTGCTCCGCCAGCCCGTCGCTGGCGCTGCTGGTGGCCGGGCGCTTCGTGCAGGGGCTGGGCGCGAGCGTCGGGCCGATCCTGGCGCGCGCCATCGTCCGCGACAGCTTCGAGGAGCGGGACGCGTCCGGAGTGCTCTCGCAGATCACGCAGGTCATGATCGTGGCGCCGCTGGTGGCGCCCACCGTGGGCGGCTACATCCTGGCGTTCTCCGGCTGGCAGTCCATCTTCCTGGTGCTCGCCGCGGCGGGGCTCATCCTGTGGACGGTGTGCTGGCGCCTCCTTCCCGAGACGCGCAGGCCGCACGCGGAGCGCCCGCCCGCGCTGCTGGAGAGCTACCGCGCGGTGCTGACGCACGGCGCCAGCCTTCGCAACGTGCTGACGGTCTGCTTCTCGTACGCGGGGATGTTCGCGTACATCAGCGGCTCGCCCTTCGTGCTCATCGACGCGTTCGGGGTTCCGCGCGAGCTCTTCGGCCTCCTCTTCGCCCTGCCGGCTGGGGCGCTGCTGGCGGGCGCCACCCTCAACCGCATCCTGGTGACGCGCATGGAATCCGCGCGCCTCCTGCGCATCGGCGTGCTGCTGGTGTTCGGGGCGGGGGTGACGATCGCGGCGCTGGCTTCGCTGGGGCTCGGCGGGCTTCCGGGGGTGCTGGGGCCGATGATGCTGTACATGCTGGGGATGGGGCTGGTGCAGCCCAACGCCACCGCCGCCGCCATGGCCCCGCACGGCCGCCTGGCCGGAGTGTCGTCCTCGGTGATCGGCTCGCTCCAGACGGTGGGCGGGGCGCTCTCGGGATACGTGGTGGGCGCCTTCTACGACCACTCGCCCCGCTCACTCGCGCTCACGGTGGGTACGATGGGTGTGGCGACGCTCCTGGTGCACGCATCCACCCGCGCCCGCCCGCGCGACGCGATGCGCGAGGCGGCAGGCCCGCCGCTGGCCGTCGAGGCATGAGCGGCGAGGCGCGAAAGAGCGCGCGCGAGGCGCTCCTGGACGCGGCGGAGCGGCTCTTCGCCGAGAATGGCGTCGCGGAGACCTCCGTGCGCGCCATCACGGCGGCGGCGGGCGCGAACGTGGCCGCCATCAACTACTACTTCGGCTCGCGCGAGGCGCTGATCGAGGCGCTGCTGGCGCGCCGCCTGGAGCCCCTGAACGCCGTGCGCCTGCGCCTCCTGGAGGAGCGCGCGCCCCGCACCGCGTCCGGGGTGCTGTACGCGCTGGCGGTGCCTGCGCTGGAGCTCCGCTTCCGGCACCCTCACTTCGCCCGCCTCGCCAGCCGCCTGCGCGCCGACACGGACCCGCGCGTGTGGGAGCAGTACCGGCTCCACCAGGCGCCGTTCGTGGAGACTTTCCGCGCCGCCTTTGCCGCCACGCGCCCCGACCTCCCCGCGGACGAGTCGGCGCGGCGCCTGCACTACGTCCTCGGCGCCATCCACCACGTGTGGGCGCACGCGCCGCTCCCGCCGGAGGAGTCCGCCGAGCGCCTCGTGGAGAGCTTCCTCACCTTCTACGGCACCGCGTTGGACGCGCCGGCTCCTTTGTGAAGAACAGCAACTGCCGCCTCACACAGAGCCACAGAGGAGACTGCAAGAACGGAAGAGAGGTCCTGGTGACCCTCCGCGTACATGCTGTTCCCTCCGTGGCTCTGTGTGAGATTGCCGTTTCGGGATGACGCAGATGTGGGTTTTCCTTGCATTGATGTCCGCGTGCTGTTCGGCGGGGACGAGTTTCTCGCTGAAGCGCGCCGTGGGGCACGGCGGCGCCATCGTGACCACGGTGTCGGCGCGACTGGTGGCGGGGATGATCCTGCTGGGGCTCGTGGCGGCGCTGGGGGTGTGGCCTGAGCTGTCGCCCGCCTACTGGCGCGCGGCGGGGATGGTGCTGGTTCCGGAGGTGCTGGGCACGATCTTCCTCACGCTCGCCCTGCGCGCGGGCGACCTGTCGCTGGTGCAGCCGCTGCTCGGGCTGCTTCCGCCGCTGGTGATGGCGGGCGGGGTCGTCTTCCTGGACGAGGTGCCCACGCGCGAAGCGGGGCTCGGCGTCGCGCTGGTGACGGTGGGGGTGTACTGCGTGGGGCTCGCGCCGGGGGCGTCGTTGCTCCAGCCGCTGCGGGCGCTGGCCCGGGAGCGGGCGAGCTGGTTCGCCGTAGCGTCGGCGTGCTCGTGGAGCCTGGCGACGCTGGTGCACAAGATGGGGATCGACGCGGTCGGGCCCTTTCCGTGGGCCGCCACGCTGGCGCTCGGCACGGCCCTGGCGCTGGCGGCGCTCCTCCCCTGGATGGCGTGGAAGGCGCCGGCGGGGATCGGCCTCCCCGCGGCGGGGACGCCGTGGGGGCGGTTCGTGGTGCTCGCGGGATGCTGTTTCGCGCTGCAGCAGGCCGCCCTCCACCTCGCCTTCCGCGCAACGCAGACGGGCTACGTCATCGCCATCACCTCCACCGGAATCCTGTTCGCGACCGTGCTGGGGATCGTGCTCCTCCGCGAGCGCGCGGCGGCGCGCACGCGGCTGGCGGGCGCGCTCCTGATCAGCTGCGGCGCGACGCTGGTGGCGCTGTTCGGGTGAGAGCGGATGTCACGCACCCCTCAGCAGGAAGTTAGCCCCCAGTCAACGATTCGCTCCGCTGGCAGAGCCAAATTGTGCACGGATGCTTGCCCCATTTTCCGCGACGATGCGACTCGCCGAATCGTTGCGTGCGTCGTACAGCGCGGCGAGCTCCCGGAACCGCTCATAGTCTGCGCGATTCTCAAACGTCGCCTCTCCCGAGTTCGGGTCCACCTTGATCCTCGGTGCTGCTGACGCGAGCAGTTGATGCACCTCAACCGCCGTTCCAGCCGCACGCGATAAGACGGGAAGTTGATTGTGAGAGGTGTACGCCTGCCGGAAGCCCCGGACCACGCTTGCGCTGGCCGAGCGTGGAACCCCGGCCTCGCGCAGATTCCGTTGCAAGATGCCGAGAACATCTCTCCCCAGGTATTCGTTCGCTCGCTGGGTGTACGCCATGTAGCCCCGAAAGTGGCGTTCCACTTCCGGGTGTGCGTCCGCCGTGGCCACGTACTCCGGGGTAAGCCACGCGCTCGGCGGAATCGTGTCGACCTCCACGCCGAGTTGCCGGGGATTCCGGATGGTTCGCGACATCTCACTGAGCGTACGCTGCACAGCCCAGGCAAGCTTGGCATCGGGAGAGTCCGGGGGCACCGTGTCGCCGGCGGCGAACTCCGCCACTCCTCCGGTGAACATCGCCATGAACCTGCGGTCTACGTCTGCTCGTTCCTCCTCGGCTCGCCGCGCTGTTTCGCTGGCGGATACGACCGCCGCGAGCACGAGCGTTGCGAACGGCACATAGCGCCGTGAGCGCCGGGTCCAACCGAACAACAGCATCGCGAAAACCGTGAAGACGAAAGTACCACCGAGTGCGCCACCGAACGCAAACGCAGGGTCAGGAGCGGGTTCAGCATTGATGGCGACGGTGAGTCCCGTGAGCACGAAACAGGCAATGGCCGTCGCCTTGTACAGCGGGGTCGTGGAAGGTATGGATTGCCCGCACTCCGAACAGGTGCTCGGCGTTCCGAGGTGCGCCGCTTTGCAAAATGTGCATTTTCGCATTACACCCCTCTCCTTGAGTTTCCAGACACCCGCGCCAATTGCGCCGAATCCTATGCACGCCCCCGTGCTATGGTCAAGGATTTCGATTCAGAAAAAAGGCGTGATAAGACGTGAAGTGGATGGACGGTGAAATTTCGTCCTTGAAACGCCCGCGCCGGGCGAGCATTTTCAGTCCCGCCGATTCACTCCGCGACCCCTTCCCCGCATCCACATGGCCGATCGGTACCGGATCGTCGAAAGAGACGGGGCTCTCCACCTGGAGGAGCCCGGCTTCTTTGGGAAAGACCTGGGCGAGCTCCACGAGACCTGGGGAGGCAAGCTGGAAACGCGCAACGTCTTCGCCGAGGATTACGTCCTGGAGGACGTCTCCGGGCTCTTCTCGTCGGGGCAGAAGTACAGGATCACGCTGCCAGACGGCACCACCGGCACGCTCACCAAGGGCGGGTTCGGCGACAGCTACGCCTTCGAGGCGGACTGACCGCGCGCTCTCCTGGAAAGCCGTGAGCCCCCAGGGATGTTCCCCGGGGGCTCGGCTGGCTACTTTTTCGGCGGGCTCTTCGGGGGATTGTTGCCCCGCCCCTTCCCCGACTCCTCGCCTGTCGTGCTCGGCCCATTGGGCGGGCGGGGCGCCGCGTTCTGCTTCGGCATAGAGATCTCCTCGTCGTTCCCTCGACAGTTGATCGGCGACAGGTGGAGGGAGTAGCGCCTGCCGCTGGCCGCGGGGTTCGCATCAATTAACAAGCCAAAAGGCGCGGAAGGTTCGCGGGCGCGTCGGTGGACCGGCGGCTGCGCACTCTGGCGGCGGAGCGGCGCCGGTTGTAAATGTGGGTGCCCTGAGCCTGCATCTCATTCTACGGAACACCCCCCACGTGAAGCCGACCATCACCACGCGCACACTGCTGGCGCCGGCGCTCTTCGCCGCCGCGCTGACCGCCGCTCCGCTGCACGCAACGGCGCCGGGCGACACGACACCCGCCGCGCGGCCGGTGGCGCGCCGCTCGGGGGAGAGCCCGGAACTGGCGCGGCGCATGGGGTGGCCGGTCGAGAGCCCACGCGCGCTCCCGGGCGCGCTCCTGCCCAGCAGGCGCATCGTATGCTACTACGGCAACCCGGCGTCGCGGCGGATGGGCGCGCTCGGGCAGTATCCCAAGGCCGAGATGCTGCAGCGGCTGCAGCGCGAGGTGGCCCGCTGGAACGCGGCGGACCCGGCGCACCCGGTGAAGCCCTGCCTGCACCTGGTGGCATCGGTGGCGCAGGCGGATGCCGGGCCTTCCGGGCACTACAGGGCGATCGTGCGCGACTCCACCGTGAGGATGGTGCACCGGTGGGCGCGCGAGGTGGACGGCGTGCTGTTCGTTGACCTTCAGATCGGCACGGACAACATCCGCAACCTGCTGCCGCGCTTCGAGTGGATCCTGCGCAATCCCGACGTGCACCTGGGGCTCGACCCGGAGTTCTACATGAAGGGGGGGCAGCGCCCCGGCACGCGCGTGGGCACCATGAGCGCCGCCGACGTGAACTACGCAGCCGGCTTCCTGGCCGACCTGGTCCGCAAGCACAACCTGCCGCCCAAGGTGCTGGTGGTGCACCGGTTCACCCGCCGCATGCTCACCGACGCGCCCTCGATCCGCCTGCGCCCGGAGGTGCAGTTCGTCATCCACATGGACGGCTGGGGCCCTCCGTTTCTGAAACGCGACTCCTACGAGGCGTTCGTGGTGCGTGACCCGGTGCAGTACGCGGGCTTCAAGCTCTTCTACCACAACGACACCAAGCAGGGCCACCCCCTGATGTCCCCGCGCGACCTCCTCCGCCTGGAGCCGAAGCCGCTGTACATCCAGTACCAGTGAGGGCGGCGGCTGGGTCGCCGGGGGATAATCCCCCGGCTGGAACCACGGGAAGGCGGCTGAAGCCGGCTCGTGCACCCCGGCATCGGACCCGGAGTCCGCGGAGGCGGACTTTGTGCTGTTGTTGCCGCGAGTTCACTCGCCCGACGTAACCTGGCGCGCCGCCCATCTCACCATCAGGCCGAGGTGAAGCGGACGGTTGCGCAGGCCGCGCCGGAACACGCCGCGCAGCCCGTGGACCTGGACCGCGTGATCGGCGCCGGGGGTGATGACGAGCGAGTCCCCCGGATGGTTGGCCGCGCGGCGCGCGGCTGCGACGGCGGCCCGGCTGCGCGCGACGGGAACCAGCGCATCCGCGCCGCCCCAGACGGCGAGCACCGGCGCGCGGAGCCGCGCCAGGGCCGGGACGGGAGTGTAGTCCATCTTCGTGCGGTACCAGGACCACCACCAGTCGTCGCGCCGCGTGGGGCCGGCTAGCCCCGAGTACGGCCGCCCCGCCGCCGCCCGGGCAGCCGCCTCGAACTCCTCCCATCCGGCGCCCGTCCGCGCGTAGGCGTGCTTCAGCCGCTGTAGGTGCATCGCGGCGCGTCGTTCCTCCGGCGGCAGCGCCTGTACCTGCCCGGCGGTCTGGTGAAGGTTCTGCTCGGCGAAGGTGACGCCCGTGCCGGACTGCATAATGACGAACGCCAGCCGCTCGCGCAGCGCCACCTCCGGCGCGATGACGGCGCCCTCGCTCCCACCCCAGACGCCCACGTGCGCCGAATCGACCCACGGGTGCCTGCGAAGCACCCGGGCCGCAGCAGCCGCGTCGTCGACCAGCGCGCCGAACGGGCTGAGCCGCCAGTCGCCTCCCGATTCCTCGCTCCCGCGCTTGTCGTAGACGAGCACCGCAAACCCCCGCCGGACGAACGCGTCGATGAGCATGCCGTAGTACGGATTCTCGCGCCCGTCCGGCCCCGAGCCGTGGAGCAGGAGCACCGCCGGGTGCGGCCCACCCTCCGCCGGCGCCACGACGGTCCCCGCCAGCACTACACCGCCACTGGCGATGCGCACCTCCTGCCGCCGCAGGGGAGCTTGCGCGCAGGCTGCGGCGAGAAGCACGACGAGCGCGGCGCACCACGGGAGCAGCGGCGAGGCGGCCTTGTACATCGGCGGATCGTTCCTTGGCGTGGAGGGTGGAGGGTGCTACGATCCATACGATGCTGCATCGTGGCTCCTCGCCACAACTCCCCTGCCCTCGACAGCACCCCGCCGATGCGCATCCGCCTCGCCCCACGCGTGAGAAGGACGCTCCGCGCCTTCCTCGCGGCCGCGGCGATGACGGGCTGCGGCGCGCAGGCGGCGCCGCCCGCGCTGGCCATCGTCGACGTCGCGCTGATCGATGGGGTGAGCGAAACGGTGCGCGCGCACCAGACGGTGATCGTGCGCGATGGGAAGGTTGTGGAGGTGGGGCCTGCCTCAGAAACGGAGGTCCCGCGCGGCACGCGGCGCATCGACGGGCGCGGGCGGTGGCTGATGCCGGGGCTGTGGGACATGCACGTGCACGCCTTCGCCTACGACTTCGCGGACTTCTCGGGCCCGCTGATGCTGGCGTGGGGCGTCACGGGCGCGCGCGACATGGGCTTCTACGTCGACACCGCGCGCTTCTGGCGCGGCGAGGTGGCGGCGCAGCGCGTCGAAGGCCCGCGTATGGTCGTCGGCGGACGGCTGGACGGTCCCGTGAACCGCGCGCCGTGGGTCGCGCGCGCTGCCACCGACGCCGAAGCGCGCCACGCCGTGGACTCGCTTGTGGAGGCGGGCGCGGACTTCATCAAGGTCTACAGCAGCCTGAACCGGGCCGCGTACTTCGCGGCGGCGGACCAGGCGCGGCGCCGCGGGATCGTCATCGCCGGGCACGTGCCGCACTCGGTCTCCACGCTGGAAGCAATCCGCGCGGGCCAGCTCAGCATCGAGCACGAGGACGACCTCATGCGCGCCTGCAGCCGCGAGGACGCCACGCTGCGCCGCGAGTTGTCCACGAAGCCCGCCGGCGCGCCGCCATCCGCGGAGCTCGCGATGATCCGCGACCACGGACGCCGCATGCGCACGGGCTACGATGCGCCGCGCTGCACCGCCGTCCTGGCCGAGATGGCGCGCGCCGGGACGCGGCTCACCCCCACGCTGATCGTCTACCAGCCCTACCTGGCGCGCACCGACACCGCGGTCATGCACCCGACCGCGCTCCCCTGGGTGCCCCCGACCCTGCAAGCGGTGTGGCGGACGCGGCTGAATCGCGCAACGCCCCGGGACTCCGCCGTCGTCGCGGCGTTCTTCAGCCTGGCGCGCACCGGCGAGGCCCACCGGCTGGGCGTGCGGCTGATGGCCGGGAGCGACGCGCCGCTCGCCTACGTCTACCCCGGCCTGTCGCTGCACGACGAGCTGGTCCTCCTCGTGCGCGCCGGCCTCACCCCGATGCAGGCAATCCGCGCGGCCACCTACGAGCCCGCCGCCTACCTGGGCGCGCTCGACTCGCTCGGCACCATCCGCCCGGGCCGCGCCGCCGACCTCGTCCTCCTGGACCGCGACCCGCTCGCGGACATCCGCAACACCCGCTCGATCTCCGCCGTCATCACCCGCGGCCGCGTGGTGGACCGGGCAGCGCTGCTCCGCCGTGTCGCGAGGGCCTCATCTGGCCAGGCACGGTAAACGTGGTGTACACTCGACCGGCCAGCGCTGCGGGATCTTAGTGGGTCGCACCGGGTTCTTCTTTGCGGCCAGAACAACAGGTCATAACGCGGGGGCTGTGGAAACGGCCATCAGCACTCACTCGCTTCCGCCACGTCGAACCATCCTCTCACATCGGTGGAATGATGATCCGATCGTTGCTCTTGCTCCTCCTCGCCCTCGCCGCGGCGCCGTCCGTTCACGCGCAGGGCGCCACGCGCACGGAGCCATCCAACTCCGGTGGACTGCGGGCCGCGTACGACCCGCGTCTCCTGGCGCCAGCTGAAGCACACGCCCCGCTGGCATCGGCCGCTCCCATCGAGGCGGCGCTCACACCTCCGGCCTCGGCACGCGGCAGCTACTGGAAGGCGGGAGCGATCGTCGGGGGCGTGCTCGGCGGGGTCGTTGGCGGTGCGGGCGGATTCGCGTTGGACAACATAGAACGGGCACATCCCCGCGCTGGCGAGCTCACGTTTCTCGGCGCGGCGGGCGGGGCGCTCGCCGGCGCACTGCTCGGCGCAGGCATCGGCGCGCTGATCGGCAAGTAGCGGCTGCCGCGAACGCGCGACCTCAACCCTCACCCGTAAGCCGGCGTGGACTTGAACACTGACCTTGGCGCGTTGTTCATGCTGGCGGGGATGATCGCCTTCATCCGTCTGCTTCCGGTGCTCGACGGCTGGAGCAGTCTGGCCACGCGCTATCGCACCGCGAAAGGCGACGGCGGGGAGGTGTTCCGCCTCGCATGGGCACGCGCGCGTGGCGTGAACCTCAACGTTACGGTCTTCATAACGCCGGCCGGGCTTGGAATCCGTGTGTGGGCGCCGTGGCACCCTCCGATCTTCGTGCCCTGGTACGAGATGGTTTACTGCGAGCCCGCCGGCCTCTTTTCCGGGAGCGCCAGGCTCCTCTGCCGCCACGCGGAGAGCGTGCCCATCTATCTCTTCGGGGGTCCCGGGCGCGCCGCGGTCGCCGCATGGGTGCGCAACCGCTCACGTACGACCTCCGATGTTGTGACGGCGTTACGGCGCGTCTGACGGTCCTCTATCCGGGAGAAAGCTCGAATGGTCACGAAGCTGGAGAAGCCGCTCAAGCGCGCGATCGAGGTGGACGGCACGACCTACGTCGTCACGCTGGAGCCGGAGAGGCTGCGGATCACGAAAAAGGGGAAGCGAAAGGGGCTCGAGCTTCCCTGGGCCCAGATCCTGAGCGGCGACGCGGGGCTGGCGGCCGCGCTGCAGGCGTCCGTCGCCTCGAAGTAGCCGGCACGCCGCGCGCGGCACTCCCGTCGGGCACGAACCCGCGTGACCGCTACGAACGGGCTGCGCGGCACTTCGCGCGCGACAAGGTGAACACCACGCCTCCCAGTGCGCCGGCGCACAGGTAGAGGGGCAGGACGGCGAGGTCGAACCGCGTGCCGGTGAGCCCGATTCCGAACCCGCGCGAGTACGACCGCGGGATCAGGGCAACGGTGTACAGCATGGCGAACGCCCCGAGTATGCCACCGGCGACGAGGCTCTTCTCGTAGCGCTGGGGATCGCGCCGCCGCCTGCCGCCGAGCTGCTGAAGAGCAAAGAGCACGATCAGCAGCAGCTTCACGGCCGGGCCAATGTCGTCCGCCCCTTTCCACACCGCCCGCGCGAGCTCCTGGACGGTCGTCGGACCGGGGCCCGGGCCGAACGCCGCGATCAGCAGGCTCGCGCCGAACACCATCGTCACCCATGCGGCCAGCAGCGCCGTGAGGGTGCATCTGAGATCACGCCGGTCCACCGTCATCTCGCTACACTCCCTTGGGGGGATCGGGTTGCTCCGCGCACACCTCGCGAACGCATCCGCGCAGCCAGCGATGCGCCGGATCGCCTCCCATCCGCGGGTGCCAGAGCAACGAAACGATGATCTCGGGTGTGGAGAACGGAAGGGGAAAGCTGTGCACACCCTCGCGCAACGTGCCCGTGTGCCGCTCGGGGACGCTCGCGATCAGGTCGGACGCGCGGGCCAGCGCCAGCGCGGTCGAGAAGCCGCCCACCGTGGTGCCGATCTCCCGCTCCAGCCCCAGCGCCGCGAGCGGTTCATCGACCTGCGCCTGGCTGTGGCCTCTCCGCGACACGCAGACGTGCTTGCCGGAGGTGAAGCAGGCGGTCGTGACCTCGCCGCGGCTGAGCGGATGCCCTGCCCGCACCACGCCGATGAAGCGGTCTCTGAACAGGGCCCGCGCACGCAGCTCCGGAGCGGTCGAGTCCTCCACCACGCCCGTCTCCAGGTCGATGGCTCCGTCGCGAAGGGGCGCGCCGTCCTTGTCTGCCTTCTGCACGAACCGCAGCCGCACCCCCGGCGCCTCCCTGCCGACGCGGGCGATGAGCTGAGGCCCGAAGTTCTCCACGAACCCCTCGCTCGTCCGCAGCGTGAACGTCCGCGCCAGCTTCGACAGGTCGAGCTTCTCGGCGGGGCGCAGAACGGCTTCCGCCTCCTGGACGAGCTGGCTCACCCGCCCGCGCAGCTCGAGCGCGCGCGGCGTGGGCACGAGGCCGCGCCCGGCCCGCACCAGCAGCGGATCGCCCGTCGTCTCGCGCAGCCGCGCCAGCGCCCGGCTCATCGCCGACGGGCTGAGCCCCAGCCGCCGGGCCGCGCGCGCGACGCTGCCCTCCGCGAGCAGCACGTCCAGCGTGACGAGCAGGTTGAGATCGGGTCCCACGCATCACCCTCGCGGTCGCATCGTGACATGGCGTCAGACGCACGAATAAAGTGCAATCCGTGCGTCTTCCGCAATGCCGGCGTTTGCCTGAGCTTCCCCGGCGTGTTGAAACCACCGCCTGCCGGAGGGAAGAACGATGCTCCTGACGATGCCGAAGCCGGCGACCGCGCCCGGCGAATACGCAAAGGCGAACGCCTCAATCCGCTGGGCGCTCGCGAGCCTCTCGCTGTCGATGCTGCTGTCTTCACTGGGCACCAGCATCGCCAACGTCGCCCTGCCGACGCTGGCGCAGGCGTTCTCGGCCTCGTTCCAGGAGGTCCAGTGGATCGTCCTCGCCTACCTGCTCGCCATCACCACGCTGATCGTCAGCGTCGGGCGGCTTGGCGACACGATGGGACGCCGCCGGCTGCTGCTGGCCGGCATCGCCCTGTTCACGGGGGCGTCGGTGCTGTGCGGCGTCGCGCCGGCCCTGTGGATGCTGATCGCAGCCCGCGCGGCGCAGGGCTTGGGAGCGGCCGTCATGATGGCCCTCACCCTGGCCTTCGTCGGCGAGACGGTGCCGAAGGCGAGGACCGGCAGCGCCATGGGGCTGCTCGGAACCATGTCCGCGGTCGGCACCGCCCTCGGCCCGTCGCTCGGCGGCGCCCTGATCGCCGGGCTCGGCTGGCGGGCGATCTTCCTCGTCAACCTGCCGCTGGGTGTCGTGACTTTTCTTCTCGCGCACCGCCACCTGCCCGTCGATCGCGGGGGATCGAAGACTGATCGGCCCGGCTTCGATGGTGTGGGCACGCTGCTGCTCGCCCTGACGCTC